>CBDBEI010000008.1:0-171142 GCA_965204285.1 Candidatus Poribacteria bacterium | reverse complement strand
GAATATCAACGGGATGAGCTATGACGCTTCTTTCCGTAACACGCAATAGATGTTACAAAGAACTTTAGCAGTTTAGAATCGCAAGGCTTTTACCTGATTGTTTCACTGCTGAGCTGTCTACCACAGCATCAATCAGAACCAATGCCGACTGCTAACAACATATTAACAAACTTGGCGTTTATTGTGAAGAAAAATATTTTGGTCTCCGTTCTACATCCCAAAGCTGAAGCATTGAGTTTTGAACGGAACGTTTGATAAAGTGTGGTTGTTCTTGTAACCCGCTATTTTTCAACCTTTATATCCCCCCAAAACGTGAGCAATCTATCCGAAGCTACTACGTTTAGGCTATTGAGTGTGAGTTCTTCTACAGTCGGTAAAATATTGGGACCAAGTCCTTTCGCCACACCACCAATCGCGTAGATTTTGTTGTTAACAGTGCTTGTCCCTAAGAACACCCGTGCTGTTGGCATATCTGTGCTTTTTTCCCACGTGTCTGTTAATGGATCGTAGTATTCAACGGTTGTCAATCCGGGGCCCTGGACGACGGCTGTGCCACCGATTGCGTAGATTTTTGAATTGCCTTTACTCACAGCGAGTGCTGTTCTGGCGGTCGGCATATCTGCTTTTTGTGTCCAAGAGTTTGTATTTGGGTCATATTCTTCAACATTTTTCACTGCGGGGCCTTGTATGTTTTGGACACCCCCGATCAGATATATTTTATCTCTAAACACCGTCGCGGCCATCCCGGAACGTGTGTTTGGCATATCTACTTTTGGTACCCAGGTATTAGTGATTGTATCATATACTTCCAGTGTTGCTAACACGGGCCCCACATTTTGCGCCACGCCGCCAAATGTGTAAATCTTGCTACCGACTGCCACAGCGGTAAAAAAGGAGCGTGGTGTCGGCATATCTGCTTTTGGTGCCCAGGTGTTGGTGCTTGGGTCGTATTGTGTGACGGTGCCGACTGCGGGATTCTGCGCGTCCCATCCGCCGATGGCATAAATTTTCCCATCAACAACGCATGTCGCGATGCCTGCACGTGGTGTGGGCAAACTTGCTTTTTTAGTCCATTGATCTATTTCTGGTATGTATGCCTCAACACTGTCTATTGGGGCAGCGAGCATTCCACCGATAACGTATATTTCTTTCTCAACGACAGCTGTGAAAAAAAAGAGTCTTGGGTTTACCATATCTGTTTTTTGTGTCCACTGCTGGGCGTTAACATTGTGTGGTAATACCAACACACAGAATAACGGGAATAACCACCACCATTGTAACGTTGAAACTTTATATTTCTTCATAAATCTAAAATCTCCTATTTCAGTATAAGTTGATTAAATCGGGCGGACAAAGTCCTCACACAAAAGTCGTTAGGTAATATAGGTATGAATTAGTCGTGCACATCGGATTGTGCCGTGCTAAATTTATTCGCTTTATATTCTCTGTAAACGATATAGACACCAAGGACATAGCCAGCACCAATGGTAATCGCCTGTATATCCCTTATTATATCAAGCGTTTCTGGGATCGGCAGACTTTTGTCAAGATAATCTATAATATACGAACCGACAACGTAGTTGACGATTTTATCAATTGCCTTGGTGATAAAAATCAGTGTGATCCCTTTTGATTTTGTTTTGATTGACAAAAAGAGCAGTATTACGACAAGGCTAAAATCGAGCAATATGTCCAGTATGGTGGGTATCGACATCATGAGGATCTGTTCTATTTGACATACTCCCAAGCCTAAAGGCATGGGATTCTTAGCTGCTTATAGCAGCATTTCTTGGGTTTAATCCAAGACTACTGAGATGCCAGTTGAATCTGACACCGAGGGGACTGCCAATGTCCCGACTAACAGGGTTATTTATCAACCCAGATACTTTTTTATGTAGGTTTATAGCGCCGACACCATCCCGGTGATATTTGAAATCACATTTTGGACAGTGATAGTTTCGGTTGTTTGGTTTCTTTCTATGTTCACATTTTGGACAAGTTTGTGAGGTATACGCTTCAGATTCAGAAACAACTTTAAGGCCTACAAGTTCAGCTTTATAGGTTATTTTCTGAGCCATTTTTGCGAAGGTCCATTGATGTAGTTTCTGATCAGACTTTTTGTTATACTTGATGTCATCACGTATGCCGTTTAAGTCTCCAATCACAATCGTATCCGCCTTCGCTCTTTGGCAGTCGGATATAAAGCGTGAAGTGATTTTGTGTTCAGCATCTTTGATCTGTGCATCAAGTTTTTCCAAAGTTCTACGTTTGGTTCTCAGAAGTTTAGACCATTTCCGAGATCGTTTCTCGCAGGTATCCATAGCACTTTGTATCTGTGCTTTAAATCTGTTTCTATATCTGACAATGGATCTGAGAAAACGACCATTATAGATAGTGGTTCGTTTGCCATCAAAACTCACAATCGGGTGTATTTCACCCATATCCACAGAAACAGTGATACCCGTATTCTGTTTTTCAGGGACATCCACTTTATAGACAAGGGCAAAATAGTAGTGTCCACGTTTGAAATACATCTCAACATAGTTCGGTTTTTCTTTGACATTTTCAAGTATCACTGGAGCGTGTCCTTTAGCGTTTGAAAGTATCAGTTGTCCTGCCTTCATACGAATTGCACCTGACTTCCAACGCACTTTGAAATATCTTGGTGTCCGTTTTGGGGGGTTCGCATCAGGATTAGATTTTCTAACCTCAAAGCAACTTTTAAGTGTATCAAAGTATGAATCAGCACACGCTTGAACAGATTGAGAATGCAACGCATATTTTCTATGACGCATATACTTTTGAATACCACCTTTGGAAAGCCAAATACCCTTGTGTCGTTTTGTTTGCCTAACAAGTGACACTATCTTGGAATAACAACGACCAGACTCACGCGCAAGCGTATCCAATTGAGGTGTTCGTTTCTGTTTTCGTGTCTTTGTGATATACATCGTTTTCCCTTACATCGTTATATCATCTTCAATACGTGGGGTAATGATACCAATATCATGTCTGAGGATACCAATTCCAAAAGTGGTTTTTGAAGTAGACAATCTTTGTAAACTTGGCTGAGCATGCAGACTAACTGGATTCAAAACTAAAAAAAGCGTTATATAAACCCATTTTTGTTTTAATAACATATCATTATTCCTTATATGAATGCACGTCTCTAGAAAAACTATTAGTCTGTCCATTCTAAAATTGCGGATATAAGCGTTTTAATCGGATGCGCCCATGATCTGTCGTGAATTGCCAGTCCACTTGCTTTGTTTCTCGTCGTAGTGTCTATGTCAGGGTACGGCGATATAGACATCTAAGCGGAAATAGTTTATAGAAACGGGGTTTTCCTTTCTATTCGTTTGTTGGTTCACGGAACACCGAGAGCAAGATGTCATCGGTATCCGCACCGTGTTCATCTGCGAGCTGCTCAATAGACATTTCCGGGTCGCTGACAGTATAACCGTCATTACCCAATTGTTTCACAAGAGCGTCCACGTCCAGGTCAACAATCGGTGCTATTCGCGTAATAGATGTTTTCTCCATTTTCTCCATTATCAATTCTTCCGGTTCTCCCTGACTGAAAATGGCGGTTCTTGCAACCAGCCCCACACCTATCAACCACGCCACTGCGATGATAATCACACTGCGTTGAGAGAAATACTTTCGGAAGGGTCTCCAATTCGTGTAGATGTGTAGCACAATCGCTACTGCAAATCCGAGACCAACGATCTCATGTGCAAACAGGAAGGGTTGTTCTGTAGTAAAGAACATCAGCAGCCCTGTCATTGCTGAAATAAGACCTGCCCCGATAATAAAGGGTGTTGCAAATCGTCTAATGTTTAATTTTTTCATATATGGCTCTTACCTTTAGTTTGGTAGTGTCTACTTTTTATTGTTTATGAAGTATTACTCGAAAAATTGTAGCGTTCCATTTTTGGCGATCAATACATTCAGTAGATATCAAAAGAGGTTTTGGAAATGCTGATTTTCCCGACAGAAGATGACCTATGGAACACTATTTGTTTTTCGGTAAGGTTTTTATGTGTTTCACTTATGAAATACCTAATGTCATCATTTTTTGCTATTTGATTTTAGTTTTAAATCCGTAGCAATTACTTTTTTCTTTTTTTAAGTATCTTGTTTTCTGCTTTCTTCAAGTCCTTTTCCATTTTTGATACTTCTTTCATTGCAGCGTTGATTTGTTTCTCACTCTTTTTCATGAATTTCGCAGTTCTTTTCTTTTCTCTCTCAATGTCAGTTGATTTTGTGCTGGTTCTTCTTTGATTGTTTGTATGGTATTGAGGAGATGAATCTGTGTGTGATGGACTATCTCCAGTGTTGAGAAATTCCATACTACCAGTATTAAGAGTGATCATTTCACCATGTTCGTATAAAGTTATCTGTTTGCCCTCAATTTCTACGACGACAGCATCACCAATTTCATCCCCAACACTGACAACATAAAACTGATTTGAACGTCTTCCCACAACATACGCTTCTGAATTGGTGCCTATAGCATCAATAGCAGTACCGATCAACGTATATTCTGGTTCTTCATTAGGTAATTTCCATCCAAGAGGACGAAAAAGATTATTATCTACGATTACTTGATAGAAATCTGAATTATCATCATTTTTTTCAATATTGGAATTACTTTTTAATACTATCCTACGTTTTTTATACTTCTCTACACCTTGTTTTAGTAAAGAATTTAATGTATTTATATTCACATCAACAGATTCCATTTTGTTCAGATCCACCCACTGTAGGTCTACACCAAATACGAAAAGAAAACCTACAATAGAACCGATTCCTAATAGAATAAGAACCATTGAGTATTTCACAACAATTTCCTTCTTTCCAGTGTCTACTGATTCACTGTTTAAGTTGAAGTATCTGCTCAATGTTTGCTTTGAATTGCGTGTTTTTGTCTAATGCGATCATGAGTACACTGCGTTGAGAGAAATACTTTTTGAAGGGACGCCAATTCGTATAGATGTGAAGCACAATCGCTACTGCAAATCCGAGACCAACGATCTCATGTGCAAACAGGAAGGGTTGTTCTGTAGTAAAGAACATCAGCAGCCCTGTAATCGCTGAAATCACACCTGCCCCGATAATAAGGGGTGTTGCAAATCGTCTAATGTTTAATTTTTTCATATATGGCTCTTACCTTTCATAGGCTTTCCCCTTCTCAATGCGTTCTATGGCTTCTCGCGTGGGTTCCCAATTGTAAATCTCTTGGGCGAGTTTGTAAAATGCTAATCCTTTCTCTACATCACCTAAGTGAACATGTATACTCCCAAGAAAACGATACGCTTGTCCCTCAGCATAATCTGGGTCTAACGCTGCCGATCTTTTCAGGTAACCAATTGACTCCTCAAACGCGCCCTTTGTATTCCGATCCCAATCAATAAGCAAGGAACCCAACTGAAAAAGCACTTTGGCATCGTTAGGGTTTTGTTCCAAAATTTTGCGAGCCCCTTGTATTCTTTTCGCATCGTCTGTCTGCGTTCGTGTCCATACATAAAGCGTCTGGTAGTCGTCAGGATTCGCATCAAGGGCTTTCTGCACATATTCTTGTGCATATTTCGTGCTTGTCGTAGATAACCCTATAAGAATGAAATATTTTGCCATTTCTAAATCCGTAAAGCCTTCTGAGATAATGTCAAGACGCATACGCTCAAATGCATCATCTGTTATCGGTCCCTTTGGTGTCATCCACCCGTTATTTTCCGACCATACACGCATCTCCTTCAGTTTTTGTTCTATACGCGGTGGGAGTATTGGGTGAGAACTATCCCCCTCATGACCTTTTATGTATTCCTGATATTCAATGTTCTGAATATAGAGGTATGGATCACCTTTATAGTCAGCAGGTGTTTGGAGCGGGACGATTTTCTGCTGTTGCGATGCTGGGATAGGTATTTCTAGCGTCCCTAATAACAACTCCTTTGTCGGTGTGTCCTTGACTGCTGTGGGTGTCTCAACACCGTTCTTCTGGGTAGTTTTCACACCACAGCCAGCAAGTAAAATAATACTCATAAATAGTAAAGTTATGAGGATTTTAATCCGATGTTTCATTGTCTTTCTTTTTCTCAGGTATAAGATTATAGAATCAACCATTTTGTTTATGTTGTTACTTCCCACGCATCTGCTATCTTATTTCCTCTATCATATAATCTTCAGAACCACCTGTTCATGAAGTATTAGTCGAAAAGTTGCAGCGTTCCATTTTTGACAATCAATATATTCGGTTCATAAACACCGTCGCCGTCAGCATTAAATGAGAACTTTCCCAAGATGGTATCAAGTTCAGTGATATTCGCGAGTGCGTTGCGTATTGAATGTGCATCTGTAGCAGCAGTGTTTTTCAATGCTGCTGCGAACACGTGGACACACGCATAGGATAATGCAGCGAAAGCATTTGGCGTTGTGCCGTAAGTTGATTGATACTTTTCAACAAACGCTCGGTTTCCTGGTGTGTCACCGGTGCTCAGCCATCCTGTGAAAGTCAGTGCTCCCTCCGCGGCGGCACCTGCAGCTTCCACTTCAACTTGGGTGAGCGAACTGATGAGAATAGGTGCAGTGATACCGAGTTCTCGTGCTTGGAACAAGATTGCGGGTTTTTCCGGTGGCAGTGCGGACACAAAGAGTGCGTCCGGCTTTAATGCTTTGATACGCGTCAATTGCGTTGTCCAGTCTGTCGTGCCAGTTGTGTAGGTTTGTATGCCGAGCACTTTAACATTGTTGTCGGTAAAGGCTTGTTGTAATGCAGCGTCTCGGTCTGCAGAGAACAGGTCTGTTTCATCATACAGTGTCGCGACCTCTTGGTAACCCATTTTCCTTTTTGTAATCTCAACAGCTTTGGGAATGATAATATCTGTTGCCAGCGGAACCCGAAAGACGAAATCGCCTATCGCACCAAGCCCGCGTGCGCCAGCTGTCGCACTGATGGCGACAACCTCATTTTCTTGTGCGATTGGAAACGCAGCACGTGCTGAACTTGATGAGCCGGGTCCCAGAATGACAGACACACCGTGTTTGTGAATCAGTTCCTCAAACGCAGCTACAGCCCCTTCCGCACTGCCTTTATCGTCTACGATGACGTAACTAACCTGTATATCACCCCTTGCATCCCCCCAAATGCCGAAGTGTTCAGCAAAAGCTAATTCAAAGCCTGTTCTCATGATCTCACCTGTCTCGGCTAAATGTCCCGACAATGGCAAAACCACTCCAACATTCACGTGGACATAAGGGCTTATCCCTAGATCGGGGGGAATATCCTCCGAAATACCCGGCTCAGAGGGGTTTGTCTGACCAACCGACCCTATATCAGGTTCTGCGGATGTATCAACCGGTAATTCAGTGGTATACACGACCGACATTACGGATTGACCAAAATCCTTTGCCACCTGCACTAAATCTAATATGTTTATCTCACCATCCGCATTCACATCCGCTTTTTGATTACCTGCGGTGATAGGTTTTCCGAAAGCGGAAGCAACGCGCGTCAAATCCAAAATATTGACAAGACCATCCGCATTCACATCGGTGGGAAGCTGTTTGAATGTTGCCACATTATTATGAAGCTTCGCTTGTAATTCCTTATCATCCGCGCCAAAGAGGTTTATCCCGACTAAATTGACGACCATCGGCATATCGGGATTGAGCACCTCAAAAGACAAAGAGGCAAGCGTCCCATTGCCATCTGCAGCAAGCGGTGCTGAACGCAAAACACTTAAGGCTTGAAACTTTAAATCAGGGGTTGTTAATGTTGAAACCCCATCAGCATTGCTTACCCCTAACAACGGTTCACTCTCTGCGGGATCCGGTATCTTAAAAAAGAAATCTGATAATAAAAATGTCTGTGCTTCTTCGCCTACTCCAAAGTCAACAGACTCACCAGTGGTTGTTGTTTCGTCAATGCTGAGTTGGAGTTCGTAGGTCCCATCGGCACCCAACGCAGGACGGAGAAAGATACCACCAGTTGGCAGGTAATCTCCCCGTGCTGTGTCAACATATTTCAAAATAGCGGGATCATAGACAAAAAAAATATTATAGCCAGCGACACCTTTGCCATTTTCCAAGTGAATATCAACTTTTATGCTGGGTAAAGCCACATCGGTATCCTGTTTAAGAGACACCACCATTTCAGCATAACTCAGTGACACCAAGCCTAATAACAAGATGGTTGTAAATAAGCCAAAAAATGTTTTCCTCACGATTATGTTCTCCTTTATCTAATAAGCACGGGGTTTTTCGTCTCCCCGTACATCTTTCCAATCTGCCCATTTTGATTTAGAAGTCGGTTCCCAAGAATTTGATCTTAATTTTGAACTAACATGCTTTTCCCAATTTTTTCCGAAGAAATTACGGAGTTGGATCTTGAGTTTGTTTATATCTTCGGCACTCCGTTTTTTCTTTGTAGGTAGTTTCTTTACAGGTTTCATATTCGTTAAATCAATCTCTTTACCATCTATCCATAATCTATCATTCTTAACTTTAATATTACCAGTTTTCCCTTTAAGTAAATGGTCAGGTATAACAATATCATTTATAATCACTCTGCCCTTAGATGATTTATTATTATTTACAGTTCCAGTTCCGCCTATTGTAATAGAACTGCTACCATCAACCTTGATAGAACTAACCTTTATATCACGCTTATTTTTAGACTTCTTTTTAACTTTAGTTTTGACGGACTTCTTTTTGGGTTTAGCATCATTGGCAGATACGCCAATATTGCCAATGGATATTGATAAAAATACAACCAATAAAACAATACTGAAACATCTCATAGGTATTTTCCTTTTGTTGTGGTATCCAATTTAGCACGTTTTACCGCCTATGTTTTGCTTTGTGTTTGGTCTTCAGTGAAGTATTAGTCGAACATGTCGAACAATTGCAGCGTTCCATTTCTGACAATTAGTATATTCGGTTCATAAACACCGTCGCCATCAGCATTGACATGAGGCTCTATGTTTCCAACCATGTAGCCGACAAATACAATACATGCGCCGATGCACATACACAAAATTCGTTCATAAGTTCGTTTCATGATTTTCTCCTTATTCTTTTTATAGTGCGGGGGTTTTGCGTCTCCCCGCAGGACGTGTTAAGTAAAACCTAATGAACAAGTGGGAATTATTTTCTTTACACGCTTTCCCATGTAGCGAGTAAGTGCATGCGGAAACTCCGATACGACTCCGCACGCATAAGATTCAGGAAAACCGAATCACAATAGTTTATCTTCACTAATCCTGAAATATGTCCACACATCTGCAGACACATAAGCACGGACGCAAAAACATTTCCCCGTCATCTGTTCTAATTCGCGACAAACGGAACCAGCAACGCTAATATCGTGCGCCGTGTGATCTGGATTGATAACACTTACCTGAAGATACGGTTTTTTCCGTGATTCCGATATGTCGTACACCAAGTAATTATAGTCTTTTAGAATATGATTGAGTGTCTCTATGACTACTGTATTTCGCGATAATAGCATTGTATAACCTATGAGAATGCAGGATTCAGCGTCTCCCGGTACAGCTTTCAAATCTGCCATTTTGTCATAAATTTCCCATCAGTAATAGTGGAGTGTCCATCCTAAAATTACAGGTATCAATAATAGTCGGGAATCGGAGTTCCCTCCCGCCAAATGCCGTACGCGCATTTGGCGTTGATTCACAAAGACAGACACATCCTCAGTAGGAGCGATCCCCGAATCGCGACCTCTACCCATAAAATTTCGGTAGACACAACAATAGGTTCTTAATGCAGTAGAGGCAAATTTCCTCACCTCTATATTATTCAGTATTACTCATCTGCTCCATCAGGCTCTTGCGGTATTTCTTCAGGATCAGGTGGTAGTGGTGGCACCCCCGTGTGATGTACTGGGGGTTCCGGCTCAGAAATACCAGCAATGTTGACGGTAATCTCTTTAGACCCTGTGACAATGAATCCCTTGATGACGATTTCTTTTTCTATCGGTTCGGGAGGCTCTACATCTTCAGGGAATGGAATATCATCTTCCTCTAAAATGAAATCTTCAGGAAGTTGCGGTATATCAACAACACCGTCAACTGGTCCCCAGTCATCAAATAAGAAATCATCAACAAGTCCTGCTGGTGATAGCGTGATTGTGATGAGACCGTGTTCTATTTGAGTTTCTTCCAGTTGTTTAATGAAATCCTCAAGGGTTTCAGGCAGATGGGGTTCTTCAACGGGTTCATCATCAAAGGGACTGAAAAAGAAAATGTCATCTCCAGCTTCGGCAACAACGCTCAGCTGTGCTTCACCTACAGGAAAATCTTGCGGAATATCAAGCGTTACTTCTCTTTCTATTGTTCGTTCTTCGCCTTGCGTGGCACTCCAATGCGGAAGTAGCACAACCTTGAACGTGAAAGATTCACCGGGGATAATGACTTCGGGGACAACCACACCGTGGACAGCAGCACTTTTGACAATAGGCGTCTCGGTAACCGAAACAGACACTTCCGTCAACGTAGCCTTTTCTGCGTTATTCGCGAACATGTCTGTGAAAGAGTAGATAGCAAAGTCAACGTTTGACAATGTATCAAGAAACAGTGCTGGGGATGCGATGCGATAGGATTTCGTATACGTTTTTTCTGTCTCTTTAAATCGGAGCGTGATCGTGCCGTCCACGGTGCCAGGACTGTTCTCTTGCCTTATCGTATCCACCGTGACGGCGGCGACAATAGGGATAAACGTTTCTTGTCCATACGCGACTTCGTGGTGTTTTTCAACGGTTTCACCCTCGCCAATTCGATAAGTAACCTTCACGGGTATCATCTCTGGCAACACACCGAGCTGTCCGACAATTGCGGGTGTCAAATCCTTTGTAATCGTGCCGATAGGGTTGCCGTAGGCAGCTGCAGATTTATAAGAAGCCTCTAAGTTCGGGACAATTCCGCGAACGACGGCTCTATACACCGGCAACGCTGCTTGTCCATCCCCATTCATCGGGTGACCGAAAGCGACAAATTTATCATCATAGACCTGTGTTACCGTGCCAAACCCGATCGAGTTGACAACATCACCTCGCGTCACCGCCACACCTATCATATCACCCGCAGCCAGCGAGGTTGTGTTGTGAACCGGGACATCTACCGTGCCCCCGACATCCGAAAATATTTCAATGAAATCAAAACGAGACCCTTTCAGATGCGAAGCAATCTGCTGAAGCCGATGCGGTTGTATCCCCGTAATCATCAACGGTGTTTTTACAGGCGTATACACTGAGTTTATTTTACTTGATGGTGCAGCGGGCACATGGCGTGCATCCAGCAAATCACCAAAGGTTTGATGCGTTATCGCAGCGTCCATCGCACCAATCGAGGTGACCAAAAATCGGTGGGGTGTCCCAGCAAAGGCATCGCCGTAAGCCAGCGCTCCCATAATGCGTCCAGGCGGTCCCACAGGGCTGCCTGACATACCTTTCGCAATACCACCCATTGCCTGTGCATCCGCATCTGCCAGTTCACATTCATAAAGCGGAAAACCGAGACCTAAATCCCGCACACCGCGAAAACGCGCATCAAGCGTCACGCGACCCGTGCCTTCAATAACAGTTACAATTTGAACAGGCGTTTTATCTGCTAACGTAGCCGCTTCCGCTGCATACATGTTTTCAAACACAACATCATCACCAAGCGGTGCCGCAGACAATCCGAGTGGCGCATCAAGATCGGTTGGATTCTTTAAAACTTCGTCTGAAGAACAGCCGATAACACATAACATCATGGCAATGCCAATAAACCAAAAATAATTTTTCATTTTGCTCCTTTGTAATTGTGTAGATTGTTTCAGGGAATCCTCGCACAATCTACAAAGCGAGTAAGAAGAAATTCAAATGCGTTTTTGAATTTCAGAGTGTGGATATTTAGAAACGCCTCCACGGGGCGAGACTTTATAGCCTTCCGCAATTGTTTTTCTGTCCTATTTCAAATCTGCCCATTTTGTCATAAGTTTACCGCGTGCAGACACAAACCCTCTCAACCGGACAGTGGCTAATCGCTTGCGTTCACCCGCATGTGAAACATCTTCTATCTGATAGTAGTAAACAGTGTTCGGCTTGGCGGTTGTATCTGTCCAAGAATAAGTGCTGCGCTCACCTGTTGTGCCAGCGCCTTGTATCAGCTTGACGTTGATCTTCTGAAACTCACCTGTTTTTGTGCGGCTCCGCAGTATATTGAACCCCGCATTGTCTAACTCGGACTCGGTTGTCCAGTTGAGAATAGCACCGTCAGCTGTGCGCACGGCTTTGAAACTGGAGAGCGTTACCGGTAGTGGCTCACCCCTTCTTACATGCCAGATTTTTATTCCGGGGGCGCGCCGCTTGAGTGTGAGTAGTGGTTGTAGGTCGGCAATTGGATTTCCCCAAATGGATAAGTTTTTTAGATTGACCAACCCCATAAGTGGACGCGTATTGGTGATCTGATTTTTTGCCAAAACCAAATCCTGCAACTGTGTTAACTTTGCCAGGGGCGAGATGTCTGTAATCTGATTGTTAGCTAAACCCAGCTCGTATAATTGTGTCAAGTTTGCCAGGGGCGAGATGTCGCTGATCTGATTGTTAGACATCTGAAGTGCCTTTAATTTTGTCATGTCAGTGAGCGGTGCAATATCGCGAACTTGATTATTCCCTACATATAATTCGACTAAGTTTGTCAATCGTCTCAAGGGTGTGATGTCTGTAATTAAGGGACTTGGAAGTTGTAAGTATTTGAGTTGTGTCATATCTTCAAGTCCCGTAATATCATCAATTAGAGGATTGTTGTCAATATATAACCTTCTTAATTCGACTAACCCTTTGAGCGGACGAGTATCGCTAATCTGATTGAACTGAAGATTTAAACTTAGTAAACGTGTCATATTTTTAAGCGGTGTAATATCACGGATCTGATTTTTATTCAGTTGTAACCACGTCAGCTGCGTCAAGTTCACAAGGGGTGTTACATCCGTGATCTGATTGCCACCCAGAAATAATGTCTCCAGCTGCGTCAAGTTCACAAGGGGTGTTACATCCGTGATCTGATTGCCATCGAGAACTAACTCAGTGAGCTGCGTCAACTTAGCCAAAAACGTGATGTCAACCAATGGCGTGATGACAGCCAATGACGTGATGTCAGACGATGGGTCAACCAATGGCAAGACCTCAGCCAAAATCTTGATGTCCTCTAAGCTCTGATTTCCACCCGCTATTAACCTTGTGAGCTGTGTTAACTCTGAGACTTGTGTTAGGTCTGTGATAGGGTTGTAAGCAATATCTATTTTACGGAGTTCTGGCAACGCCAATATCGGTGTCAGGTCCTGAATTTTATTATTATTGATGTCTAAATACTCTATTGCCACTGCATGCTCAAGTCCGGTGAGGTCGCTTATCCCACGACCAGGAGCATTCAAATATGGGAGTCTTGCCATATCAAATGAGGTGATCTGTTTTCGAGGTGGGTAATCGAAATGCTCGCGTATTGCTGCAGCCAAGCCTGCATCGGGTATATGGATGGTGCCGGTTTCGGGTGTTAGTGCTGTAAAATCAATATCAAATCTTTCCTGCACAGAGTTGCCTTGTTTGTCTGTAACATGTATCAAGACATCATTCAATATTTTCGTTGTGACAAGGTCAACATTTTCGCTTACACCGCGTAAAACTTTACAAGTCGCAATCTCTGGGAACCCTGTTGTTACAGAGTCACCAGTTGTCTTTGTTAGCAGTTGTGCTTGGACAAGTCCATCAGGATCGTTAATTTCAAAACGTAGGCGAAGTGCGTGAGGTGGTGTTGCATCAAACTTGCTTGAGAGCAGCTTGATACGCGTATTATAATTGCGGGTGATCACTTTATCTGGATTAAAAAAAGGATGCACATGCAAATTGGAGGCAGCACATTCAGACAACTCGTTCCGTATCCAACCATAAGACATAATATTAGATTGATTACGAAAATCGTGTTCTAATCCAAAGGCATGTCCAAGTTCATGGGCAGTATGCGTAGCATCTTCAAAACAATGCCCCGATGCAGGAATATAAGCGTAGCCACCAAAGCCAGAGCTTCCACCATACCCACACGCAGCACCATTGTCAAATGTATCGCTGCTGATTTCAACGCTAATGAGATAAACTGCTTTGTGATAGTCGAATTGGTCTCGTAATTCGGCTTCAATTTTCTCGGATGGATTGATCTGATAATAGGCATCATCAAATTGTCCATTCACATGATGAACAATCGCATTGCCGTTTTCATCCGCTTCAAACCGAAAGGATTTTCTGCTGTGTCCGTGACGCTCCATCTCGTCCGCATAAAACTGCTGTGTCTCTTTTATCAATTCATCAAGCTTCGCGTCTATGTACGGTTGTGGCTTACGGTCATTGGGAATGAAATAGATTAGCCGAACTAAGCGTTCACTATCGTCTATTACCGGTTCGTCTTCTTCCTGGGTAATTAGCGAGATGTCAATTATGTCCGCGTCTTGTGCAAATCCCAACGGTAGCCCGACAAAAATTGTAAATAAAAATGTAAATACAAAAAACCTTAGCGTTTTCATAGAACCTCCAATTGCTTGTGGCTACTCCGCAATATGCGGATAACCTTGTTTTTCAAATAGATCGTTGAGTGCCTCAGTTATATAGGATTACAATAAAAATACCGCAATAAATGTTACATCAAGACTTACTCTGAATAGCCAAATGATGAGTGCTACGAAAAACGCTATACCTTTGCTGACTTCTGCGAAAATGTGGATACCGATTGTTATGATAAAAACATCCACACAGCCAAGGGGTTTATGTAGGAGAGGAACATCTGAACAAGTTGATTTTGGAGGGATCCTCCTAACAAATGCAACCCTGGAATAGCTCTCGTATCTATTACGGATTGAATGTCTTCAATATTCCTAAAAATTGGAAGCAGACCCGCATTCACGAAAAATGTTATTGTGCGAATCAGCATGATATGCACAAAGGCTGCGTAGATATGTTTAAATTTTACAGCACTTGCTATCTTGCACATTCGGGCTGAGATTGTGAGTATGATACTCAACAAAATCGCCATCAAGATGCTATAACTCATTGAAAATATCATAGATGATACAACAGAAGGCGGTTTCTTAAGTGGCAATGTATTAGTGGAGCGAACAGCGAGAAGCTGCTGTGTATATGGCGCGAGTGCCCACGCTAAAATGAGAGAAAATAAACAATAAATTATGAAAACAACTACCCACTTTGGCTCAGATTTTAGGCGAGTAAACGCTGCCTTCGGGTTCATGATGATGTCAATGAGGTTTTGTAGACTTTCTTTCATTTGTCTTCGTTCCTGACAGGTCAAGATACGGGCAGCTACAATTCAAATATAGAAAAGATTGGTAAATTCCCGACCTTTTCTCGTCCGTTGAGTTCCATAAGTTCTATTAAGAGGGCAATACCTACAATGTCTCCGCCCAGCTTCCCAACAAGTTCAACCGTTGCCGCAAGTGTGCCGCCAGTAGCCAAGAGATCATCACATAGCAGTACGCGGCTCCCCTTTGGAAAAGCGTCTTGATGAATAGTAAGGCTATCATTGCCATACTCAAGTTCATAGGTCACTTGATATATGTCGTAGGGTAACTTCCCTTGTTTACGAACTGGAGCAAAGCCTGCCCCCATCCGATATGCAAGAGCAGACGCAAAAATGAACCCTCTGGCTTCGGGGCCCACAATTACGTCAACTCCCGCATCTTTGTAATGATTCGCGTAGACTTCAATTACAGCGTTGAAAACAGGGGCATTCCCTAAAAGTGGTGTAATGTCTTTAAATGCAATACCCGGCTTCGGAAAATCAGGTATCGTGCGGATAAACTTCGTTAGATCGTTCATAAAGTTGTAAAACCTTTTGATATTTTATAGTGGCGTTTAGAAATACTTGGAAATAGACACAACTGTTGATGTTTTGCTATTCTGCGATTCGCGGATAGCCTTGTCTTTCAAATAGGTCGTTGAGTGCCTCAGTTAAGAGGGTTTGTATGGTTGTATCCTGTTACCGTCCCTTTTTGAAAGATGCTCCCTGCGTTATCATTTTCCCTTTAGCAGAAATCAAGCCGCGCAGGCGCGTTGTCGTAAGCGTTTGATGCACACCGGCATAAGACACATCTTCTATCTGATAGTAGTAAACAGTGTTCGGTTTCGCTGTGGTATCTGTCCATTTATATTCATTGCGTTCAGTAGATGTAGAACCCCGCATTATCCAGTTCGGATTCAGTTGTCCAGTTGATAACAACCCCGTCAGCTGTATGTTCCACTTTGAAACTCGACAGCGTCACAGGGAGTGGCGTTTCCTTGCGATACAATTGGATTGCCCACATCTGAGGCATGCCCGTAATAGGTTCTTATTTTCGGTGGCACGTCTGCTGTAGACACCCATCCTTTAAGGAGATGCGTCTCTACCGTCAATCCACATTAGATATGACTTACACAGTATTCACTTTAGCGTAGGCGATTTTACTTGATGTTTACATCGTATTTTCTTTACTGTGTGATCTCAACCGAGTCGGATTCAGAACCTGTAATAATAAAATCGTCAAGTGTCACTTCATTTTGAGGTTCATCAAAAATAAAATCATCCGGGAATACAATATCTTCTGACAAAACAACCGTGATAAGTCCAGGAGATTCTATTTGACCATCTTCCAATTCTTCTATAAGTTCGTTAAGGTCTTCAGGCAAGGGGCCAGTATCGAAATCAAAGTCTAAGTCAAAACCAAAAAACAAATCATCAGGATCCTCTGAAAAGACACTGATCCAGGCATCTCCTAACGGATAGTCTTGCGGCACCTGAAGGGTTACTTTCTTTTTTATCTTCCGCTCGCCATCCAAAACAGCACTCCAGTGCGGTAGCAACACAACTGTGATCGTAGCCGTCGTGCCACGCACAATTTTGTCCGGCGCAATCACTTCCTGAATCGTCGCCAGCATGATTTGCGGTTTCTCGGTAATCGTCATATCAACCGATGTCAATGTAGCTTTTTCGGATATGTTTTGGAACGTGTCGGTAAAGGCAAGTATAATCCTTTCAGTATTCAGGTATATGTCACCCCAGGTGTCTTCAGATGCACTGAGAAACGTTTCTGTGTAGTTTTGCTGTGACTCTTTGAAACTCAGTTCGATTGTCACCTCTACAGTGGTTGGGCTTGTTTCTAACCGAATTGCGTCTTGTGTCGTGGCAGCAATGAGCGGTATAAATAGTTCGTTCCCATAAGCGACCTCATGTGCTTTCTTGATGACATCTTTATTTCGGTTATACTTTATATTCACAGGTATCATCTCTGGCGCATCACCAAGTTTACCGACAATACCAGGGATGAGGTCTTTACCAACAGTACCGATAGGATCGCCATAAGCCGATACAGATTTATAGGTGCTTTGTAGGTTAGGCACAAGTCCATTGACGATGGCTCTATAGACAGGGAGTGACGTTTTACCATCGCCAAACGCAGAAAACGGATGTCCAAACGCAACGAATGTGCCATCATCATAAACTTGCGTCACTGTGCCAAACCCGATCGCATTGACAACATCCCCCGTCGCAATAGCAACGCCAATCATATCACCTGCCAATAGGTCTCTGTCAACAGAAGGTGCCGCAGGTGCTCTGCCGACATCAGCAAATAACTCAACATAGTCAAATCGTGAACCTTTCAGATGCAACTCGAGATGCCGAAGTCTGTTCGGTTTTATACCTGTAATCATAAGCGGCGTTTTCACAGGGGCATAGACAGCGTTTATCCGCCCGGATGGTGCCGCAGCAAGATGTTCTGCTAATTCATCACCAAATGTTTGATGTTCACGCGCTGATTCCATCGCGTCAATCGGTGTTACCCAAAAACGCGTTGGTGCCGCAGAGAAGTTGTCGCCATAAGCAAGTGCTCCCATAATCTTTCCCGGAAGACCGACAGGACTCCCCGACATCCCCGCTGCAATGCCCCCCATCTTCTCAACATCTTCGGACATCAACTCGCACTCATACAACGGAAATCCGAGTCCTGAATTGCGAATACCACGAAAACGCGCCGCAATTGTCACACGCTGTGTGCCTTCAAGCACAGTCACAATTTGAATAGGTGTTTTATCTTTAAGTGCTTCGATTTCGGTCATTTGAATAGGTGTTTTATCTTTAAGTGCTTCGATTTCGGTCATAGACATATTTTCTAATACAACATCGTCCGCAAGCAGAACGATATCCTCTACCTCTGTACCTTCAAGTGTTTCTTCTGTTGTATCCGTTGTTGTATCCGTCGCAATCGGGGAATTCATATCCACCGGTTCTTCGTCTGAACCACAACTAAAACAAAAGATGATTATAATAGCAATACTAATAAGTCGAAAAAAAATATTCATTTAGACTCCTTTATGCGTAAGTTGTCTTTAGACAAGTTTAGTTTGGGGTTTCTTCCACTGCCTTAAGGTACAAACAGCAGAAACGATTACAACTCATATCATATTTGGTTATAATAGGACAATTTATGTTAATTGTCAATTATAACTTATTTAGTCTATTTGCAACTAATATAATATTAACGTCAGGAGGACGCAATGTATTCAAAAGTCCCACTGATAAGGGATTTGGGGGTTAAATCACTAAAATAATAACTTTTTACCCACCCCTTATATGAAGATTAAATTATTTTAGTTCAATCGGTTTGTGGCATCGGAACAAAATTAGAAGCCAAGGATAGTGTATTTGAATAAGTCTAAGTCAGATGTTTTGTGTGTCGCCTATAGTCCGGATGGGAAAACGCTTGCGATCGGTCTCAAGGATAAAACTGTTCTGTTATGGGATACGGACACTGGTGAGACGAAACAGACACTCAAAGGACATAAAGATAGTGGTGATAGCACCCACTACCTAAAGGTAGGGGCTTCGGTTTCATAGCGACTGCGGTTTTCTCAAAGAGTTCACCGTCTTATTGTTGCTCCACCTTCAGGCAGCTATCCCTGCCTGCAGTATGTTTATAGCAGCGTTTATGTCTCTATGGTGGAGAGCATCACGTTTTTGACATATCCACTGCCTATCGTTTAGGTCAAGATTATTGTTTATGTATCCACAGTTTGAACAAGGTTTCGTAGTAGCCGTCCACTGCCCAACTTGAAGGAATTGACGATCATGTTTGATGGATTTATATTTCAGTATCTCAATGAATTGATAGAAAGCGAGATCCGAGACTTTGCGTCCCCAAAGTCTTTTCATTCCGTCAATATTGAGCGTTTCAAAGCACAATGTATCGTATTCCCTACAAAGTTGAGTAGCAAGTTTGTAGTGCTAGTCAAGGCGTTGCCGTGCTATTTTTCTATGTTGTCGCGAGACTGCACGTTTGGCACGATACCAGCCATTAGATTTGAGAACTTTTCTACTCAAACTCTTATTCAACGATCTCAACTTGTTCAAGGACTGCTTCAAGAACTGCGGGGACGCTATCTTGCTACCATCAGAACACGTGAGAAACGTTTTCAATCCGAAGTCAAACCCTGCGCTCTTACCTGTCTTGGGAAACCTCGGTTCAGAATCGTCAACATTCTCACAACTGAAGCATATCCAGTAATCCCCGCAATTGTCACGCTTGATAGTGATTGTCTTGATATTACCTGTTATTTCACGATGTTTATGGAAAGAGAACCAGGTATCAATGCAATTGATCTTAAGACGGTTGTCTTCAAGTTTGTATCCCGCTTGTGTAAAAGTCATAGAGGTGTATTTATGTTGTGGCTTGATATGCGGTCTACCCACTTTACGGGTCGTTTTACCTGCTTTTCTTTCATATTTCTGAAGAACGCATCGTAGGCTTTACCCATACGTAATACAATATCTTGAACAACCTGACTCGGCAGTTGTTTCCAATGGGGTTTTGTTCGTTGCTTCAACTTGGTGATATGCTTGTTCATTTTGGAAGCAGATATATTTTTACCAAACAGACGGTAATATCTGCGCTGCAACTTCATGATATGAACATGTATACTATGCATATCATCAAGCAGATTACCCAGTTTGATTGTGTTCTTTTGAGTGCGTATCTTGTATTTATAGGTTTTTCTCATTGGCCACTTTGACCTTCAATATAGTCTTTTACCACTTGGAGCGTTACACCACCACAGGAGCTGACAAACTTTGAACGTGTCCAAAGTGAAGGTAAACGACTCTTGAGAGACGGATATTCTTCTCGGAGCACCTTTGAAGTCCAACCTTTGATTTTACCAACGATCTTATCTACAGAGGTTGTAGGCGGTATCTCTATGAGCAAATGAACATGGTCGGGTTGTGTTTCAACCTCACGGATTTGATAACCATACTCGTCTTGTTTCTCTCGGATCAGTTGTTTGAGTCTGCCTTGCACCTGTGTGTCTAAAACCTTGCGTCGATATTTGGTACACCAAATCACGTGATATTGACAACTATAGATTGTTTTGTTTGTTGTTTGGTAATTATGCTTTTTATTAGAGATTTTGAGCGGCATAATATATTACCTTTTTATTATAGTGTATGGTATATTATACTATATTTTCATTAGATTATAAAATATATTTTCAATTAAGGTATTAGCCGTCTACATCCCACAAGCTAAAGCATGGGGATTTGATGGGGAGTGTTAAGGATGTCGTCTATAGTCCGGGTGGCAAGAAACTTGCGACTGTCGGTGATAATGGGACGATGCATCTATGGATGCGGACACTGGCAAGAAAAAACCTGGCATCAAACCAGAGATAAGAGATATAATGTGTGTTGCGTATCGTCCGGATGGCAAGACGCTTGCAATTGCTGACAAACGCAGTTCTATTCATCTGTTGGATACCAACACTCATACGGTCAAAACACATTTTAGGCATCCGCAGATTTTCGTGGGGTGTCTTGCATATAGTCCGGATGGCAAAAAACTTGCGGCGGGGTATTCTCAAGGCATGGTTAACATCTTGGATGCAACGACAGGTGCGGTGCTGCAGACATTTTCTGGAGATCGCAATATGATTGTTCAAGTAGAATTCGCTTCGTATGGTACGACGTTGGCAAGCCTGGATGTGCAGGGACAGTTGCTGCTGTGGAAGATGGAATAGAGGGTGGGGTACGGAATCACGGATTGCGCAGATTTCACGGAAAACGCGGAGAAGACAGCAGCAGTAAACCTTTTTTGATTGATTAACGACAAATTAGCGGTGTCTACATCCCAAAACTAAAGGATTAGGTCTTGACACCGAACGTTTGATAATATATACTCCTAAAATTATGTAAATATGAAGTTGTGAGCATCTACATCCCATGACAACTAATGTTCTACAAGGTATTATCTCACGTTGCCACCAACGGCACGAGAAGCCACTTAAGCAACGGCAGTCGATCGTAGCACCTCTGCTTTACAAAGGGTTTCCTTACCATTTCACAGTCTATTGTGCACACAAATACCCTATGATGCTTCAAGACTTGGAAGCGGCAGATATTTCCTTTATGCCGATAGGACAGTTCCCGGGCAACGACCGACCCCCGCGATCTTTTGGTGGCGAAAGGTTCTTGAAACGCCAACAGGCGAAAGACTGGGAAACCCTCCGATGGCACAAGTCGTGGGGAATCCAAATATATACGGGTATTCCTTCGACACGTGATGGTGCTTCATGGCACGACATAGACTTTAAATATGAGGCTATCTGTGCGGCACCTGATGCTGTTCTTGCTTGCGTTCAAGCACTTGTTGACGCCGTTGCGAACCCGTTGTTGACTCTGTCAAAATCTGGTGGGCTGCGCTTTTCTTGCAGGATACCCGAGTATCTGCATCCGAACACCAAGCATGACCGGTTGTATGTACATCAGCACGCGCCGACATCGGAGAATCCTCACCAACACAACACGTATCTTGAAATTTTGGGTGAGAAGGGATATGGCTGCTGGGATGCGCGCTATGAAATTTTGCTTGGCGATCTGTTAGACCCACCTGTGATTCCCAAAGAGGTGCTTTTTCCATCTATTGACGCCCTTCGTGCTGCACTTCACAAACCGATTCCGCAAAGCATCCAACACGAGGAGAGCATCCTCGACGCGCCATACTCTCTCGGATCGGGTAAACTTGACCTCGCTAAAGAGGCATTTTTCAAGCGCGGGTTTTCTTACGTCAAACAAGAGGATGGATTTCACTACTGGAGCCGGCAAGATAGTAAGGTCGACACACAGGTATCGTTGTGGGAGAGCGAAGGAAATGTGTGGATATGTGCATCCACGCCTGATACTGTGCTGCCTGTGGAGGCAACGCTAATCACAGATGTTTGGAAAGATACGGGCATTCTGCCACCAATCCCCAAGACTGGGCTGCCTATAGACGATAAGGTGCCCACCATACGGACTGGGAAACTCAGCCCGCTGGCAATAAAACGTCCGCCTCCCGTGTTACACAAGTTAAGACCTACCAAAAAGATTGATGAAACACGCGAAGAATTTTGGGTTCAGATGCAGCGTGCTCTTGATAGGAGGGTTAGCGCGCTTAGATTCATTCCGGATGCAGATCCAGAGAAAGACGGTAAAGTTGAATCCATTCTGCGTAATAGTGGCGCAATATGTTTCAATGTGCCAGATGCTGAGCTTACAAAAGTAAAAACTCTCAAGGATCACCGAATGTTTTTGGACCCGCAATACGCAAAAACAGCCGAACAAATCCTCAAACGGCGCGATGGAACACAGCAGCTTTGTATCATCAATGTCACAAGAGAAGACGAACTGTTTCTTAAATGTGAACTATCAAAATCTACATTGGATAAATGGATTGTCAACTGGAAAGGTGAGGCATTAGGAAACTTTGCCACAGTGCTACTGAATGCAGCTGAAATCAGAGATAAATCTCATGGCAATTCTATCAAACGACTTCGGACAGTGATACAGACATATAAATGGCCGGAAGAAAAACTCATCCAACAGATGTGTCACGGCGTTGTAAACATTCAAGGGGCTTCAACAGTTTATTTGGATCCAAACTGGACGTTTTGGCATCAAATCAAACGTTTCTTTGCGCATTACACAAGAGATGCTGATGCACCGATGCGGTGGGAGGACAAAGTCCTACGATTTTGGGTGCCGCCGGTGCTGCATCCAAGCATCAGACACCTTTTGGTCACCTCACCGACTCTCTACGACGAACATCTACGGCGAGCGATCTTGGATCAGGAAACTGAGATCCTTCCCACCCAACCGATGGCGTGGGTGCCTGGAAACTGCGTTTTTCAGACTCGCGCCGATATTTATCCACGAAAGACAATTTTAGACCTCTATAGCACCTGGGACGTCTTTGGGATGTCTGAAGCCGGACAGCACATTTTCTCCAGGATCCAAACTGAAATAGAAAGGGATCCGAATGTTAAGCATGGAATTATAACCCACGTTCACACAATTAGACATTTGGATAATATAGCGAAAAATGAGAATGTCTGTTTCTTGACAGGTTTCCGAAATAGAGAAGGATTGGAAACCGCTTTTCAAGAGGCGCAAATCATCTGGATAGTTGGCATGCCGGAAATGGGAGCCCGCGCCATTTTAGAACGCACTCAGATATTGTTCGGAAACGACGAGAAACCCCTCTCCTATGACACGGAACTTAAGTCTTGCCTTTACAAAGACGAACGCGTCCAGAGTGTTTATGAAAAGGATATCGTCCATATATTTACACAAGTTATAGAAATGGCTCAACTAAACCGTTTGGCAAACAAGAAAATTATGTTGATTACGGGTTTGCGAATTCCTGAGATCACCGATAGACCCGAAACACTCCTTTTTGACTGGGAAGATCTCGAGGTTGCCGGTGGGTTAGACAAACTTTCCGAGACGATAGCGACACGCCAACGTTTTGAGATAGAACGCGACAAATTGATGCCTGAATCCAGCAGAAAAAAGGTAGAAAGGGTTCTGGGATGCTCCACAAGACAAGCGAACCGAGTGTTGCGAAAACTAAGAGGCGGTAAAATGGCACGTGTGCCTTTCCGTGAACAAATTATCGCACTTCTCGCTGATGGAGAGAAAAAAACACCGGAAATCGTTGAGGCAATTCAAGGACATCCAAAAGCAATAAATACGGAACTCACACGCCTTGTAAACAACGGCGAGATTGTAAAGGTCAAACGGGGTCTGTATACACTGCCGAAAGCGTAAATGGTGTCTGCTGCTTTTGGCTTGGTTGTAAGATAGTTATCAGTAAAGCAACTCCGTTTATGATATTGCGGAATGTCTAAATTCTGATTTTGGGGAAGCTGCAATATCCCCTTTTCTCTCCTATATTGTACCACACCTTTAAACCGCTTGTCAAGTGATAGCACCCACATGCTCAAGCGTGGGGCTTCGGTTTCTTAGACAACAGCGTTTATCTCTTTGAGATACCCCGTTTTATGTCGTCTCCACCCTCAAGCAGCTACCCCTGCTTGACTTATGTTGATAGCAGCGTTTATGTCTCTATCGTGGAGAGCATCACATTTTTGACATGTCCACTGCCTATCGTTTAGGTCAAGATTATTGTTTATGTATCCACAGTTTGAACAAGGTTTCGTAGTAGCCGTCCACTGCCCAACTTGAAGGAATTGACGATCATGTTTGATGGATTTATATTTCAGTATCTCAATGAATTGATAGAAAGCGAGATCCGAGACTTTGCGTCCCCAAAGTCGTTTCATTCCGTCAATATTGAGGGTTTCAAAGCACAATGTATCGTATTCCCTACAAAGTTGAGTAGTAAGTTTCCAGTGCCAATCTTTGCGTTGCCGTGCTATTTTTCTGTGTTGCCGCGAGACTGCCCGTTTGGCACGATACCATCCGTTAGATTTGAAAACCTTCTACTCAAACTCTTATTCAACGATCTCAACTTGTTCAAGGACTGCTTCAAGAACTGTGGAGACGCTATTTTGCTACCATCAGAACACGTGAGAAACGTTTTCAGTCCGAAGTCAAACCCTGCGCTCTTACCTGTCTTGGGAAACCTCGGTTCGGAGTAATCAACATTCTCACAACTGAAGCATATCCAGTAATCCTCGCAATTGTCACGCTTGATCGTGATTGCCTTGATGTCACCTATTATTTCACGATGTTTATGGAAAGAGAACCAGGTATCAATGCAATTGATCTTGATACGGTTGCCTTCAAGTTTGTATCCCGCTTGTGTAAAAGTCATAGAGGTGTATTTATGTTGAGGCTTGATATGCGGTCTACCAACTTCTCGGGTAGTTTTCCCGCTTTGCGTTCTTTGATATTCCGAAAAAACGCAGCGTAGGCTTTACCCATACGCAACACAATATCTTGAACAACCTGACTCGGCAGCTCGTTCCAATGGGGTTTTGTCCGTTGCTTCAACTTTGTAACATGCCGATTCATCGTATAGGCAGATATGTTTTTACCAAACAGACGATAATATCTGTTCTGCAAACGCATAATATGAACATGTATGCTATGCATATCGTCAAGCAGATTGCCAAGCTTGATACTGTTCTTTTGATGCTGTATCTTGTATTTATAGGTCTTTCGCATGATGAACCTTTTCGGTGAAGAAACCTTTCCCCTGTGTCAAGGTGTGGCAGGTGGTGTCACACCTGCCACTGAAAAGGTGTCATAAGCATACCATGTCTTTTGAACAATGTCAAGTTTTTTGACCCGTCGGATCCCCATGCTAAAGCATGGGGATCCGACGGGAAGAGTGTTAAATAGGAAATCGCCCTCGCGCGGTGGATAGTATTTTATTGTTATATTTTAATGGCGTTTTTCGTATCAAATACGACATGAGATTTTACTTACAATTATTTTTCTTTTCTGTATACTATCCTTTGCATAGTTTGTAGGGAATTCGAGCCGCGTCGCATGGCGCGGTCCCTACTAAACCGGCTCGAATCGGGAACTATGCGGATATTAAACTATGCGATCCTATGGAGAATTGATGAAATGAATAAAGACTGGGCGAGTATGCATCAATCCGAGTTTGTTGTAACAAACAAGCGAACGGATCTAAAGATAATTCCCTACATTGGCTGTAAAGCAGGTTCCAAAGATATTTTGATAAAATAATACCTGATAACCTTGCATGTCCTATTTATGATATTTTTGGAGGTGGAGGGGCATTTTCTATCTCTGAATTTGAATTAATAAATAGGACTTACGCAATACCTCTTAAAAATCCCCTTTATCAGGGGATTTTTAAGAGGTATTGCGTAAGTCCTGATAAATTAAACTTCATCAACGTGTGGGTTGTATCACTATTAGAATATAGCAGATTAGAATAGCCATGATAAAACTACGGCTAAAACTGCCAGAACTTTTAACAATGGATGTGCTGTTAAGATGGTAGCTGCAAACCCAATAGTAACACAACACCATTTTAAAGCCTTAAGAACACGCAATAATGTAGGATGATCGTATAAGTAGGTAGATATACTATTTTTTATGCGATCTAAATTGCGATTTATCTTCGCTATTTTTGGTTTGAAAAACCTGTGAAGATCTTCCAGCATACAATCTATATTATCCATAACTTGGAAAATCTTGTTTTCTGTCCGTTGTATTGCAAGAGAGTTCATATTTTACCTCAATAATAATGAATGCATCTTCACCTGCTGTTATTTTGGATTAACGACTATAATGCTGCTCACCTACTTCGCAGAAGAGAACAACATTGAACTAATTAATTTCAAACAATTGACATATAAATCTAATTGCAAGAATTATGCCAACAAATTATGCGAAATTCTGACTATAAAAGGATATTATGTGTGATTATTGACACATACTCGTGTTGAATGTGGACAAATTTGGATTGACATAGCCAGAAGTTAATAGTATACTTAAAGCATCAAAGGAGAAACAGCCCCACCCTTCTCCAGGTATATCTACCTGTCGTTGGGTTTGTTGTTTCTCCTTTTTTTTGTGTAAGAATTAATTTTTACTTTTTATGAAATTTAAAAAGGTTCTTTTAAAATTTCTTTAATTTGTGTGAAAATTTATCTTAAAAAGGGGAGGAATAATTATGGTATTCCAAATTAACCTACGATTGTCTTTTTCAAGAATTGACTTAGGAATTGAATTCTTGATCGCAATCGCAGGTCAAAAATGGAAACATTTGTTATGTTTGTCTTTCAATTGGTTGAAGACAGGCTCTTCTATGGAAATGTGTCATAGAAGATATATAAGAGTATCATAATATGCATTTATGCATAATACTCATTTATGTATATTATGATACTTTCATTCTGTGCAAATTTCAATAGAAAACTTATGAATAGACGCTGGTATTTTCGGACACTACTCTTACCACCCCGTTAACTTGTGTCATTTTCTTGACACAAAACGTCATGAAAACCGACTGATTGTCACACAGAGAATTGTACACAGAGTTAACAAAAAATATGGTATACTGCACTCAAAACCGAATAGAAAAAGGTGTAAATGGACATGTCCATAAAACTGATAATAGAGGCAACACTGGTCCTTTTACTCCGGATTGGTGTCATCGGTGGACTCCTGTTTTTAACTGTTAAAACAAAATCAAAGGGGATAACACTGATCGTTATTGCTGAAATCATAAGTGCTGCCGTCAACATCCCGATCTCGTTCTACCGCACAAAACTTTATGGCAAGCATTTAGACAGTGGCGGTGATTTCAGCAACCTGCCAACACTGCCAAGTTTACTCAACATAATAGACAATACAGATATTTATGTCGTTTTGGGACTCATCATACTCGGCATCTGTATTGTGTATAGAGAGTATAAAGCGAATAAATTTAGCACGCGACAATCTACAACCCTGATCGATTGTTAGAAAAACAATCTTCTTTCAATTGCACTATATATTGTCTGTGTTGAGTTTGTTTATACACAAAATCCTGTCCCCAAACCGGTCATGAAAGGACACATTAAGGTAAATTCAGGAATTGATACGGATCAATCCCGTCTTGTTGTTTATCTAACATCGTCCAACCGGATGGAAATACTTCTCCATCACTCTCTATAAATTCTGCTTCATACGCTGAAAAGGCAGGGTCACCACGAACCGCAGTCGGATAACGATCTACCGTGCCATCTTCAAGCACTTCTTCTGTCCACGTGACATAAACTGTGTTGGGATAATTCGGATAGAACTGACCATTGCTATGCGTGCCACCTGTCGGTTGCAAACCCTGTTCCCACAGTTTTATCAGCACCCGTTCACCTAACTCGTTCATTCGCGCCAACTCAGGATTGGTTTCCGCCATTTCTTCATAGACAGCCCAAATATCTTGGACACCGTCTAAATCACGATAGACTGCTGGTATTGTCGGATACGCACCAAAACCAAAGGGAGAGGTGCGGACAGCCACTTCTACGACTTCATTCGTAGAAGATGCAGTTTGTTTATCTTGTGCAGCGACCACAGTGGGCATCGCATCAGCGGTTTCATTCCCTATTGGGTGTGTGGGTTCCGCTGCGGTTGACGGTGTGCTCTCCGCAAAGACTTGGGATGACGTTGTTTCTGCTGCGCTGCCGGTCTTCGCGTTCGCTATTTCCCACTCGCGCACCAGTTTAGCTGTTTCGGCTGCTTCCTGTTTCGCGGGTGCTATGTCGTGCTGATACCAGAAAACACAGGCAACAGACAACAGCATCAGAAAACTGACAGCTGCCAATATCCATTTGTTTGTGAAAATGTCGCGTAGCATCATATCCTCGCTTTGTTGTGGCAGGTAACACATCGGCTACCTGCCTATACCTTGTTGTCAGTAGTGCTGTACCACTCTTATTCAGACTTATGATCCAAATAATCTCGCGCAATATCGTCTTCTGTTTCATCTTCAACAGTCGCACTTGCTGACCAGATAACATCTGTATGAAATACGTCATTGTCCGAAGCATTAAAAGTAACTTCAGCTAAAACGTAACATCCACCTTCAAAACTCCCCTGGTAGTAATCATCGTCAGGGTAGTTTTCACGTCCCCAATCTTCACCTTCCGCCTCAGCTACCATAGCAAGGAGTGTGTAATTGCCTCGGCGGTTTGAATGTGCATAACCGAGACAGTGGACATGCACATCTGTTTTTTCACTTTGGGCATACCAATCCGCATGCCCATGCACTTCTGCGTAAGGACTATCATCTATGTCATACTTACCCACATTTTTTCAGTGTGCCCATTATATGTAACCATTAGAGCGAAAGTGAAAATAACGCAAAGCGGGAGATAAAAAAGTTTCTTGTTCATTGTTTTTTTCCTTTTTGATTAGGTAAATTAAGGAACTGATACGGATCAATCCCTGAAGTTTCTATATCTAAAACACGTAAATGTGAGGGCGGGTTTAAGAGATCATACGAACCAAAATCAACATGGGGGCCCGCTATCCCACCTTGGGCGTATCGGACAATTTCTCCATTTGACTGACGATATTCACCAAAACGGGTATAGACAGTATTATTGTAGTGAGGGTAGACCCTTCCATTGTTAGTGCTTCCCCCATAAAAGTCCCTTTCCCCTTCTGTCCATAATTTTATGAGTACACGGCTTAGGAGTTCTGATCCACGAGAAGAAGCAGGCCACTTGACCAGATGTTTTGTCGGGTAATCATCAGGCACCTTCGGGTAGGGGCCAAACCCATATGGTGACACTTGCTCATCTGTTGCTTTTGCGTTTTCATCTGGTGTTTGAACATTTTCTTGTGTGTGTGTCTCCATTACGACATCCTTTAATGCTTCAGTCTTTGTTTGCGTTACAGGTTTCTCTGCGGCTTGGGGTGTGCTGTCTGCGGCGGTGAGATCGGCTACCTGCTCCGTCTCGCTATCCGTATTTGAGGCAGTTTCCCACTCGCGCACCAGTTTAGCCGTTTCGGCTGCTTCCTGTTTCGCGGGTGCTATGTCGTGCTGATACCAGAAAACACAGGCAACAGACAACAGCATCAGAAAACTGACAGCTGCCAATATCCATTTGTTTGTGAAAATGTCGCGTAGCATCATATCCTCGCTTTGTTGTGGCAGGTAACACATCGGCTACCTGCCTATGCTCAAGTTGTATTAAAAATGATCACTTCCAATCCATCACTGACGTAAGCGAATCTATTTGGTTGTTGATTTTCGCTTTCCCCCAAAGATGCACACCGCTGTAGGTGGGATGAACGCCTACCGCATAACGCTCTGCACCTTTATCTGCGGTTTTAAAAATCGTGCCTTGATAATCAAGGGGTCCTTTTTTGTCGCTCCGATACCAGAGCGCCCCGCGGGCTTTGGCGTGTACCTCATACTTCCCTTTGGAGACAACACCATTAAACCGCTCCGCGCTGTAAACCGAACAAGATGCGTCACCTTCCGTTTTTTTAAGGATAACGTTATCCCATATCTTTTTCTTATGTTTGATACCAGTGGAGAGAACGACATTCATTTGAGAGTCAGTCCGACCATCCGGTAGCAACCATTCTTTCCATTTGTATTTTACTTCGCGTCCTTTTCTTGATGCCAAGTTTGCTCTCGGCCCCTCATGGACAATCGCATCTGGATCAGGTGCCCAATGTCCGTAGACAGCGAACAAACTTATTGTAAACGCGAATAAACATAAAGCTGTCAATCTTCTATAAAACATGATATGCTCCTTTTTACCTTTAGGGTAAATCTAAATATTCATGCGGGGTTATACCCGATTCATCGTAGTCTAACAATGTGTATCCTGCGGGCATGTTGCCCGCTTTAATTGATTCACGAAGATCATCGCTCATGTAAAAACCTGCCATCATACCTTCAATAGATAACACTGTTTCGCCTGTTTCCTCGTCTATCACCTCTGCCCATTCAATATAAACCACATCGGAATAATTGAGATAGACTTTTCCTCCATCAATCGTTCCACCTGTAAATCTTTCCCCTTGGTTCCATGCCTTGACCATAACGCGACCCAGCAGTTCCATATTAACACCGTCCGATTCTTCAAATATAGCAATCGGCGCCCCTTCAGGAATAGTTGGATAGGGGCCGAACCCATGAGGGGACATGCGGATCGGTTCGGCATTTTCCACCGATGGTGTTGGAACTTTACTGTCTGTTGATGGTTTCACTACTGGTGTGTCATGCTTTTGGATAACGGATTTCGGGGTCGTTTCGGTTGTGTCAGGCGTATGGGTAAAAATTTGGGGTGCCACTTTTTCGGCTATGTCGGTTGTTTTCGCCTTTTCGGCTTCCCACTGGCTCACCAACCCAGCAGTATCAGTTGCCTCTTGTCTATAAGGGGCGATGTCGTGTTGATACCAGAGATAACACGCAACAGACAATAACATCAGAAAACTAACAGCTGCTAATATCCATCGGTTTGTGAAAATGTCGCGTAGCATCTTGAGACCTCCATAAAAATTGCTTATGTTAAGTACATAATAAAATATAGGATAGGCATCATCTTTAGATGATGCCTATATCTATGCAACTATGGGAAAGGTACTTCAGAATGCGTGCTTGTCTTATTACCAAAACCATCTGTCCCAGTTGCTTTCGCATGTGCTTCGCAATCATCTATGTCGATTTTTGCATTATCAGGGGGTGGCCTTATCATAACTGTAAGAAAAGTATAACTACCGGTATTTGCACCAAGCCGGCTTATTACTTCGCTCCGAGTGTAGTCAAAGATTTTTGACTGAACATCGTAAGCCGTTACATACATGAGATCATCACCTGTATAGGATGCACTTGCTGAGGATGTCCATACCAACTGTTCACGATTACCGTCCTTATCAAAATAGGTGGCAATACTTGTGTTGGCTGATGAACTAAGGTCCGAACTACCCCGATCTCGGGCTTGTCGGTATCTGCCAATATATCTTTCTTCACGGAATTCTTTATCTGTTTTTTCTACATTATTCGCTGCCATAATTGCGATTTGAAAAACTGGTAGTATAAGTAACGCTACCATAATGACTGCAAAAACTTTATGTCTCATGAGATTGTCCTTCCTTTTTGTATTATAGATTTAGCTATTACCTTTTGAGGTTTAGATACGCATAAGCGTCAAACCCTTCTTCACTTTTATCAAGCACCTTAACACTGGTTGGAATATCTGCCTCGATTTGCATAGGTATCGGTATTTTCGGATCTCGCGCTCTTGCATTGTTCTCTATTTCCCGAATCACCGATGCATCCCCCTCAATGCCAGTAATATATTTGACATTACCTAAACCCGGTAATGTAGTTTCATTCCAAGTAATATAGACCTGATTCTTATCAAAAGGATATACCCGCCCACTTTGATCTATACTAAGACCAAGTGTAGGTATACCTTGTTCATATAGTTTGATGCGGACGCGTCCCAATAACTCATGATCACGGCTCAATTCACGATCGAAAAATCCTTGAGGTAATCCATCCGGTATTTTTGGATAGGGACCAAACCCATGTGGTGAAACACGCACTTCTTCGGTTGTTGCTAATTTTGGCGTTTGGTCTGTGAGATTTGCTGCTGTTGCATCAGAGGTAGGGACGCTCCTATTTGCACCAGTTGCCGTGGTTATCGGTTTCTCTGCGGCTTGGGGTGTGCTGTCTGCGGCGGTGAGATCGGCTACCTGCTCCGTCTCGCTATCCGTATTTGAGGCAGTTTCCCATTCGCGCACCAGTTTAGCCGTTTCGGCTGCTTCCTGTTTCGCGGGTGCTATGTCGTGTTGATACCAGAGATAACACGCAACAGACAATAACATCAGAAAACTAACAGCTGCCAATATCCATCGGTTTGTGAAAATGTCGCGTAGCATCTTGAGACCTCCATAAAAATTGCTTATGTTAAGTACATACCTTTCATTTGATAATCTTTAGCTTTTAAATGCAAAAAAAAAAGAACGGACACCTAAGAAAGATGTCCGCTACGCTTCTGTAAAAATACAGACACGCGTTAGATTATTTTTCAGTATCACGATATGGGTTACCTCTTACCCGCTCAAGTGCGCCTAAGTACGCTTTGCCGAGTTTCTCCAATGCGGATTTGGTGATCTGGCTGACGCGTCCTTCTGACACTTCTAAGATTTCGGCTATCTCTACGCCATTGAACTCTTGGAAAAACTTCATTTCAATCACGCTGCGTTCCTTTTGCGTAAGTTTATCCATGAGTTTCGGCAAGTGTTTGCGTAACGTTTCAATTTCTATTTGCTGTGTCACGGTTTCTGCTACATCCTCTATTGCCTGTGCTTGTGCGATTAAGTTATCCGTCAACGGATTATGTTCACAGCCAGCGTCATCTTCATCATCTTGATGCACGAATGGGATTTGACGCAATAGTTTTTTGCGTTCTGAATAAAGCCGCGTGCAAACCTGTGCCTTGATGAACGTGATATAACTCGCTCCACTGGGATGATCGGGGTCATACTTCGGTGTTTCTTCCAATACCACCAAAAACGCAAGCTGCCGTAAATCTTCTTTAAAACTTCGCAATTGTTCTTTGTTACCTACAGCACAATCGGTGCATTGATGGATTGACGATTCCGCAGAGAGCGGGTTTTCAGGAACAACATAGAATGGGCATTTGCCTCTGTTGTGTGGACCTCTTTGTTCTGCCATCGGTTTTACCTCCTCACAATAAGGTGAACCGATAAATATTGTCCGTACTTAAGTATATACCATTCGCCAAGAATTCTTTAGCTTTTTTTATTCCTCGCTTCGTATATCGGCAAGGGTTGGTATCTCTGATTGAGTGGATTGCGGGATAAATGATATTTTGGGAAACCATTCATCCATCAGTGCATACCCTAATGGATCTGCCGCTTGAAGTTCTTCATACGTTTCAAAGAGTGCCATTTCGTGTGTGCCGATATAAAAAAACCAGACTTCAGCAAGTTCAGCAAAGTATTCACCACGACCGCGAGCTGTCCATTGAAAGTTTTTTTCTTTAACAGCATTGTAAGCATGCCATATTTTTGATCCTTTGATAGGATGTTTAAAATTAGGATCAAAATTCCTATCTATCACTTGCTCAAGTACGTGTGTAAATTCGTGTACGAAAGTCTGCATTGGTTCACCACCAAAGTTGCGCTGTCCAGGATTACTGCGTGGATGAACATGAGACCAACTTACATGTATCCAGATTGTACGTTGTGTAGGTTGTAGCGATCGCCTAACGCTTCCGGCAGTGCCAGCCCAAAAATTACCTGAAATACAATTACTGATCTTTCCGGGTATTGGGCATAAGCCGATACGATCAATAACATGAAAGGAATTACCTCGTAGTGGGTCGCGCAGTTCAGGACGTTTAGATGTCATCAACAATACAATATCTTTCGCCACTACAAAGAAAGCGTCATGTGTATACTCATGACCTATAATAGCGATGCCATCAGCATCTATGTATCGGTTATAGTATGCTTCTTCCAGTTCTTTGAGTTCGTTAACCCGAATGAGTTCTGCCTCGTATTTTTCTCGGTAATTTGCCTCCCAATATTCAGCAGGTTGTGTTCTTTTTAGGTATTCATATACGGATATACCACCTTCGCGATAGATTTTCAGCATTTCCCATACTTCTGGCGGCAGTTCTGTGTGAACCGTGTTTTCACCTAAATCGGGGCCTGCCCCGTGTAATATATCTAAATTGGTTCTATCGCCACAACCCATAATGAGTAGTAGTGCGATGATTGGTAAAAATAGTAGTTTTCGCATTGGTTAAGTATATATCATTCGCCAAGAATTCTTTAGCTTTTTTTCAGAAAAAAATAAAGCTAAAGAATTTCAGATGAAATCTATGTTACTAATATAATACCATGAACCATTACCGCCTGCTCACAAAGTATTATCTGTATAGGAGGCATTCCAATGAAACATCAAACACACTTATTTCTCTCGCATATCCACCTTTTTTTCTCAGCTGCTGTCTACTCATTTTTGCGGGGGCAACTGTTGCTAATGCGAAAATTGTCTATTCTTTAGAAGGTGATATTTACGTTATGGGCGATGATGGTAGCAACAAACGTAGGCTTACACGCAACACATTGTGGAAAGACAAAAACAACTGGCGAGACCTTTTTCCGAGTTGGTCACCCGATGGCACACAGATCGCTTTTACCCGACAAATACAACAGGGCGCACAAATCTCTGAGGAGTTGTTCGTCATGAACGCAGATGGAACAGACGTCCAGCGGCTTACGCATGACTACATCTTTGACGGTTTTCCATGCTGGTCACCCGATGGAAAAAAAATCGCATTTGATAGAGGTGATCAGGTGCATATCATAGAACTGGCGACGCGCACGATCACACAGGTAACGGACATTGAACGCGAGCTAGGCGATATGGGCGCCAGTTCTCCGAGTTGGTCACCCGATGGAAAAAAATCATTTATCAGAAGTTCATCAGTAACGGTCCTGTTGCTGGGTTTGCCCATGCGAATATCTATATAATATCTGCGGATGGTGAGGATCAGCGTGCTCTCTTCCCGGATCCAGAACCCGGTGCCAACGTGATCACGATGCGGCAGCTCCCGCGTTGGGCATCAAGCGGAAAACGATTTGTGTTTGATGATTGCATCTGGACTCCTGAAGGAAGGACGTGCCGGTTGAACATTGCGCGCGTTGATGGCGGAAGACGGACGCTTCAGAATATTTACAAAACACTTGGCAACAAGGCGATTATTGAACACTATTCTTGGATGAATAATGACCGCGCACTGCTTTTAGCGATTATGTTGCCGGATAAACCCAATCCGAATTATGACCTCTATCGCTATGAGATTGAGACAGGAGGGATCAGGCAGTTGACACGGAATTCGAAGGATGAGGGGATGCCACACTGGACAGATGGCGCACTGTCCGTTTCACCGCAAGGTAAGTTACCAACGCTGTGGGGAGAGAAAAAACAGTCCTTTTCCCAATGACCTGTTTTTTGCCAAAAAAAGCTAAAGAATTTCATGTGAAATCTATGTACTTAACATATACACATGTTATGCATCGCAAGGAGACAGATCATGCAAACAACAACTCGCTACAAAGAAGGTGTCGCGATATTAGAACCGACAGGAAGAATCATCGGTCCTGCGATACCGAAATTAAGGAAAAAGGTAATCGCACAGGTTGATACGACCTATACACCGCGCGTCTTGATTGACTTTGCAAACGTGCATCGGATGGATAGTGCGGGGTTGGGTGTGTTCCTGAACGCATACAAGATCGCACACGCCAGAGAAGGACGGATCGCTATTATCAATGTGGGCAGACATATCCGAAACTTGATTGTGCAAGCTCGGTTGATCAATCTTTTTGAACACTACGAAAATGAGGAGGAGGCAGTCGCAGCACTTTCAGAGTGCGCGTGATGCTATTTTAGACATGGGATAAGCATCGTGATTTTTATTTTGGTAGCATTACTTGTTATTTTAATACGGAATATCTAAGCAACCACGAAAACGAACAAGCGTTCGTAGGAGCACTAAAATGAAAAAACTATTTTTTTTCTAACATTGTTTGCTGTGAATATTACACTCACTTTCTCTATTTGTGCAGCTTCTATCGTGACAGATGGATCGGTGAGTTATTGGACTTTCGATCAAGGCACAGTTTTAGGCAAAAGAGTCAAAGATGTTTGGAATGATAACGATGCAACTATTGTTGGAAATCCAAGAAAAGTCGATGGATATGTAAGAGGCGGTCTTGAATTAGATGGGGATGGGGATTATGTGAGTTTGCCTAACGTCGGTAATTTCGGAAGCAGAATCGGTGAATACACATTTGAAGCATGGATAAAAACAACGCAAAATAAAAGATGGAGTACAATCTATCGAGTTCTTGAAGGATCTTGTGTAGAGGATAATAACGGCACTGGCATTCTTATCAATGCAGGGAAGGGTGATCCTCCTAATAATGAAATCCGGACGGCAAAAGATTGGATAATGATTGAACGTAGTAGAACAACAGATAATGGATGTGGTGATAGCGTCTCTGAAAGAACGTTTCCTATTTCGGATGGTGAATGGCATCAGATAGTTTTTACAACAAGACCTGCGAATGAAGCGGAATTGGAAGAGCGTAGACAAAATTTTATACAAGCTGGACTAGCTGAAAGATCGATAGGTGACTGCTATAAAAGTACGGCTTATATTGACGGCACTGTCATTATGGACCGACTTTCTTGTTCCAATAAAGACGATCTGATTGCTTATGTTGAGCCTATTTTTCTGGGTGCCGTGAATAATAAGGGGAAGGCATCAGGTTTTTTTAAAGGTGTTTTTGATGAGGTGCGGGTTTATGATCGTACGCTCTCTCATGAAGAAGTCGTCCAAAACTTTGAGTCACAAATCGGTCTCGGTGTTGAACCTCTTGGGAAGTTAGCAACGGTCTGGGGTGCCCTGAAGGTAAAACCTTAGTATCTAAAGGTTGTTGAGAACAGTATAAAAACGAGGCATTGCCTAAAGGTAGCTGTATATGGAGCAAAATGCAGCACCGATTTTATAGGAGTTCATTTGGGCAACTTTCGTGATTCTATAGAAGAATGTTATGATAGAAATAATAGTGGACATAGGCACTTGGTCTGACGTTATTTTCACGTTATTCTCTATTTCTATTGACTTTGAATCCGTTTTTTGAGTGTTTAAATTTCCGTAGACTCAACCATGATGTTTCAATCTCGTAATCGAGAGGCTTTTAGTTTCTACTTGTAGGCGGATTCACGGGGGGATTGTCGGGTAGAGAGTTTCAATCTCGTAATCGAGAGGCTTTTAATTTCTACAAGAAAATGACGTTCCGTTTGATCGCCTGAAAATTCGGGTTTCAATCTCGTAATCGAGAGGCTTTTAATTTCTACTGATATAGGTGAAGACGACACATCAACGCAGTGGCAAGTTTCAATCTCGTAATCGAGAGGCTTTTAATTTCTACAGGTGTGTGGTCGTATTCATACGGCTCGCAGTGTTCAGTTTCAATCTCGTAATCGAGAGGCTTTTAATTTCTACTCCGACATATAGCCGTCCGCCGACTCCCGTGTTGTCTGGTTTCAATCTCGTAATCGAGAGGCTTTTAATTTCTACCAGGACATATCCAAAATACCTTGTATCTCCGTTTCCTATGTTTCAATCTCGTAATCGAGAGGCTTTTAATTTCTACTGGGACTGGCAATTCTGCTGTTTCTCCACTTTCAGGTTGTTTCAATCTCGTAATCGAGAGGCTTTTAATTTCTACGTACCCGTTCGGTTCAACTTTTTTCAATGCCTGTAGATTCGGGTTTCAATCTCGTAATCGAGAGGCTTTTAATTTCTACTCTAACCGAGACAACTGCCGTAGAGAAACCCCCAAAATCAGGCTCGTTTCAATCTCGTAATCGAGAGGCTTTTAATTTCTACACTGGGAGAGTGAATGCCGTAACATTTTTCTGATAGTAGTTTCAATCTCGTAATCGAGAGGCTTTTAATTTCTACCATTGTTATTGGTGTTTTGCTTGGCGCGCTTGAGGTTGTTTCAATCTCGTAATCGAGAGGCTTTTAATTTCTACCAAACCATCTACTCGCCTTACGTTGCCGCTTCTCCCGTTGTTTCAATCTCGTAATCGAGAGGCTTTTAATTTCTACTATTTTTCTTTATGTGCCTGGTGAGTATGCGGAGGCTGTGGAGTTTCAATCTCGTAATCGAGAGGCTTTTAATTTCTACCAGCAAGCACACGGCACGTCTCCACAGCCTCCGCAGTTTCAATCTCGTAATCGAGAGGCTTTTAATTTCTACGAGACTGTTGCAGGTTATACTACTGTATACTATGAAGGTTTCAATCTCGTAATCGAGAGGCTTTTAATTTCTACTGCTGTTGATATTTTCCCTTCGGTAACTGGGTCTCATTGTTTCAATCTCGTAATCGAGAGGCTTTTAATTTCTACCAATAGTATGCAGTAAAAAGGACTGGACTGGGCGAGTGAAGTTTCAATCTCGTAATCGAGAGGCTTTTAATTTCTACTTGCTATGATCAATCTGTTTAACTTCCAGAACAGGACGTTTCAATCTCGTAATCGAGAGGCTTTTAATTTCTACATAGTAAGGGCTTGAGGCATGGGCGCGTCTCTTGGGGTTTCAATCTCGTAATCGAGAGGCTTTTAATTTCTACGGTCGCGTGTCAATCGCACGCGGTGCGGATGGAATAGTTTCAATCTCGTAATCGAGAGGCTTTTAATTTCTACTGCTGCGTGCCTTGCACCACTGCCTCCTTCTCGCAATAAGAAAAGTTTCAATCTCGTAATCGAGAGGCTTTTAATTTCTACGCGGGGGTTCGCCTCCGCCTTCACTTCATCTGATAGAAGTTTCAATCTCGTAATCGAGAGGCTTTTAATTTCTACCCTATACTCAAAAAAGCGAATTGGAAATACGGTTTAGTTTCAATCTCGTAATCGAGAGGCTTTTAATTTCTACAGAATAACGAACGACGGAGCGCCGCCAACACACGTGGTTTCAATCTCGTAATCGAGAGGCTTTTAATTTCTACTGCAGCAGTCGCACCGCCTCACTGCCAGAAAGAACCGGTTTCAATCTCGTAATCGAGAGGCTTTTAATTTCTACGTAGCACTGCACCACTGCCGGGGTGTGCCGTATCCTTGTTTCAATCTCGTAATCGAGAGGCTTTTAATTTCTACGATAATTCCCTGCTATCTGTGCGTCAATCGCATTCCGGTTTCAATCTCGTAATCGAGAGGCTTTTAATTTCTACCGACTAAAAATAGTGCGAGACATCCCAAGAGAATCAGTTTCAATCTCGTAATCGAGAGGCTTTTAATTTCTACCGACACCTGCGGTTGAGAGACGGGTAAGAGGTTTGTTGTTTCAATCTCGTAATCGAGAGGCTTTTAATTTCTACTGGATATACGCATGTTGTTCCATAAAGGCGATAAAATGTTTCAATCTCGTAATCGAGAGGCTTTTAATTTCTACGCAGGAAGACTATCATTCAAGGCTTCATTAAATTCCAGTTTCAATCTCGTAATCGAGAGGCTTTTAATTTCTACCTTTTGAAATCCTCCTTTATAAGGTTGAATCGTAGGAGTACTAGTTTCAATCTCGTAATCGAGAGGCTTTTAATTTCTACTCCGGGAAATTCCCAGTATGTATTATCCTTTGATCTGAGTTTCAATCTCGTAATCGAGAGGCTTTTAATTTCTACTTTGGGGGCGGTGGGCATGGAATTGAAAGTTATTTTCTGTTTCAATCTCGTAATCGAGAGGCTTTTAATTTCTACATTGGTCACCTGCGTCTCACGGGACAGGAACTGGCTGGTTTCAATCTCGTAATCGAGAGGCTTTTAATTTCTACAGCACCTATCCAAACCCCTTGCTGGGTGTGCCTTAACGACACGCGTTTCCGCGAGCGAGGTTCTTTTACTAATAGAAAATAGCAAAAATATATAGGAAAAAGGTTCATGGCGCGATGCATAAGGGTTCACGTGCTTCTATGAGGGATAAGGGTTTTTCGGCCTCCTGCCGCCCACAGAAACTTTTTTGATGCTAAATTTACACGATATATGACTGCTTGTCAAGTCCCTTGTTTAACCCTATTCGCTCAATCTGTTTTTCACATGCTGCACAAATATGGTAAAAGGTGATGGTATCTTCGTCGAAATTCATAGTTTTTTCCAAACGATTTTGCAGGCGCAGAAACGCACGCTGATCTATATTACATTCAAACACACTATACTGGACACGTTGACCGAAGTCTTTGAGAATTTTAGCGATTTTGTTCCTGCGTTTATCGTCAGTGATGTCATAAGCGACTGTGTAATGCATAAGGATGTTCCTTGCTACCGGATTGTCAGTGGTGTATACTGCTCAATTTCGCCTGTGAGATGTTTCGCGAGTAAACGCACTTGTAATTCCATTGCTCTGCGGAATGTGAGTTTATACTTAAACACAGGGTGCGTGATGGTCTCATTCTTGCGAGTTTCATAAGCTGCGTAGAACGTTTTGCGACACTTGTCCTTCAGATACCATCCACCGTGTGATTGTGTGAAATCTTCTGGTTTGATACGCCGATTGTTAATCAAAGTGATGACGACCGAGTCAGCGATGATTGAGCGAAATTCCTCCATCAAATCAAGCGCGAGACACGGTTTCCCATACTTGAGTTGGTGAAAGTAGCCGACATAAGGATCAAGTCCGACTACCTGAATTGCTGAGCTTATATCCGCAGTTAATAATGAATAGGCGAAGCTGAGTAGCGCGTTGGTTGGGTCAGCGGGTGGACGACGACTCCGTCGCTGGAAATCAAACCCCATCTCTTCTTTAAGCATAAAGTTGAATGAACCGAAATATGCAGCGGAAGCGTTCCCTTCCAATCCTAACAATTCAGGTATATCGGTTGCTGTGTCAATGCGTTTTTCCATTGCTTGTATTGCCTTTATACTGTCTAATAAAGGTTCTAAAGCGGTGTCCGCGCTATCTGGAGCTTGCCATTTCCGGCGTTGGAGCATTGTCCGCATATTAACCAATTTTCCTCGCACATAAGATTTTGAGAGGTCAAGACACGCATCAGGATTATTGGCAACCTTATGTTGTGCGCACCGTAAGAGTGAATTGCGGGATACTTGTGGTGTTAATGCACCATGATACCGCCCATAAGCAGAGAGAAATACGACAGGGATTCCTTCGTGTAAGAGCGTCTGCATTGCTGGTGTCGTTAGGTTAACGTTGCCGGAGATAACGACCTGCCCAAGATGAATCAGCGGAATATCGCGTATCATCTCGTTTTCTTTGACCACAAGGAGGCGTTCACCAGTCTTTTTGATAGCGCATCCTTGTTCATCAACATAAAGCACGTTATCAATACCGAGTGCAGGTTTGATTCGCTTTGGACGTTCATCCAATTCATGGAGATAGGCGACTTCATCAGGTAAACAGATCGGGCGTACACTACAGCCATTGCACCGATTATCGTGAACAGGTTTTGGTATCTTTCGGGTATCTAACAGCGAGTGTGCTTCAGCGACATAGCGGAGTGTTGTCTCACGGAGTTCCTTATCAAATAGCACCTTCCGTCGCCGTTTAGAACCGATATAATACATATAGCCGTGAGGGATTGAGATACCCGTTTTTTCCTCTAATAACAACCCTTGTAGACAGAGCTGCACCTGATCGTTCAGCCAATCTCCCACGCCTGCCTTTTTGAATTCAACTGGATACGGGATGCCATCTTTTTCTTCAACAAGGTCGGTGTAGCCGGATATGCCTAAAGTATCGGAAGCGAGATGTTGCCGACGAGAGATAATTTTATCGCCTTTCTTTCTATCGGTTACTGCTGTGTGGACATTTTCATGCTTTATTTTCCCTTCTTCAACGTGTTCATTGACGACTTGGTGTCCTTCAATGGATTCGTAATAGAACCGCCGCGGACAGAAGACGTAGGTGTTTATCTGTGATAGTGGTATGTATGTTTCTGGCATAGTTCTGCTCCTTATAAGAGGTCGAGATTTGGAGATCGCTCCTACCTTAAATCCGTTTCGTCTGCCCCATTCCCATTGTTGTTTTATATCCTGTGCCGCAATAGAAAGCGAAATCTGCTAAACAGTTTGCTGTTCGCAGTAGGTTTTTATCAAGCGATTTTTCTGGATGGAAAATCCACGCGCATGTGCCAACCCAACCTGGTACGGTATGCTTGCCGTAGTCGAGTCTTTTTGGTTTTGTGTTAACGCTGGTCAGCTGCCCATGTTCTCGGACGAACTCAAGGACTTCGTTTTTGTCAAGGTTGATAGGTGCGAAGGCGTTCCACTTATTGACCCAACTCTGATAGCATCGTTCCATATCAACGTACGCGTCGTTGTGCGTTTTTTTCCCGCGTGATGTTAATCGTCTAAACGCTGTGGGTGAATAGAATCGGAAACTCATCTGTGTCTCCGTTTTTGCGGATTGGACTAATTCGGTGTATGTTGCATTCCCACTCCAACTCTGTTCATCTGTTGCGTGTGATACCAGCTGCTTCACCTGAAATGTCGCATCTCCGAGGCGTATCGTTGGCAATACCTGTGTGAGAAAAGATTGTCCGAAGAAGGTGAAAAGTTTATCGTCAAGAAAGGTGAATCGGAGTTTACACTCTGTCCCAGCACGGATGTGGAGGTGCTCTCCGCGTCTTTTTCCATCGGCTATTAGCGGTGATACTGTAAACGGCTTTTGTGTTGATATTGCATGTAGGTCTTCTGCTACTTCCGGATTGGTTTCTCGCATGATAGAGAGAAAGGCGGCGTGGGCATGGTGTCCCATCGTTGGACGTAGGGCGACATCGGTCTCCGGTATGAGTGAGATCAGTGTGCTGATGGGCATTGGGGACTCCTTATGTGGCACCAGCAAAGTAAGCCATAGATGCCGGTAAACAGACATCATCAAATATGACATATTCGCCAGTAAATCGTGCGTTCTGTAGTAAACTCACCGGTGGCATTGAAATGAGATCGTAAAGTTCAGGCGAAACAGAAAGGTCAATCGGATTCAATAGATGTGAGCAGGTGAAATTACCTCGTTTTGGCGTTAAGGATAATTCTTTTTTTACCTCAATCCATGCTTTACTCATCCACAGGCCCAATCGGATCCATTTCGGAAGTCGATCGGGCAATTTACCGACAATGAAAAACTCGAATTCACTTTCAGGGGCCAACTCTTTTGCCTTACCGAAAGAAGGTTTATTTGTTACCTTAATCCCCAACTCCTTCTTTCGTGTATTGCTCACAGTTGAAAAAGGTCTATGTCGATTGTCAGCGAGTTTGAAAGTGCTGATAACATAATCATAGTGAATAGGTTTGGCAGGTGTAACATAAACACCTGCCGCATTGATCGGCGTGAGGTCATCCTGATAAGTAGGAACACTGTCAAGTGATCTATACGGCTTTTGAATCAAACCGAGCGCATACGTCAATGCCCAGTTATGGATAACCTTTTCTGTCTCGTAAAGTCGTCCCATCTCACGAGTTGCGTAGTAGAGCGAGTCGTGTAGCTTAAGACGACATCTCGTGACTTGCATCGCTTCCCCCTATTTTTTTGACGCTTTTTGAATGACTCGCGCAGAGTAATCCTGTGTTTCGGTGTTTGCCTCCTGCAAGAACTGATGAAGTTTTTCTTGATCTGTCGTTGCAGACTTGACGATGCCAAGTAGTTGTTGCAGACTTTCACCATCAACTAAATTATAGTTCACACCGTCATCTTTCAAAAGCTCGGTTGTGGCAGATTCTGCTGTTTGAAGAACTGTGGTAGGATTCAAAGGTGTTTCATTCTTATTGTTCCCTAACCCGTCATGGATAGCTTGTGTGAATTTAAGATTTGAAAAGATCTCGCCATCAGCAAATACCGCTCCGACAATGTGATTGGAAAGCCTCCCCGTTCGCGTTGTCTGCGCTCCGTAACGTTTTGTCCGCAGCACATTGTTCAAGACATAAGTGAAACTGTTAACTGTCACATCCTTGATAGTGATAACAGACGGAAAGAAAACTTGCGGTACGACGTGGTCTTGTTCACCAAAACTGGAACGAACATCGCCGTGTTGACTCATGTTTCCTTTTTCATAAAGCGCGTTGAATGAAAATTGTTGATGCGACTCATCATAACCTGTGATTGAGTAGGCAGTATCAACATACACCTTTGATTTCTCGGAGCCGGAATCACCGATAGCAAAACCGTAGTAAACACAGTCGGGGCAAGTTGTGCAGAATTGCTCATTGTAATCGCAATAATCATCACCTTTGTTATCTTCATTCTGTGTAATTCCAATACTTCTTAGCAATTCACGCCCAGTGAGCCGTTCGGGTGAACTCTGTTTTCGTTTGAACATCGCAAGGCGGATGAGTGAATTATCACTTTGCAGTCCTGCACTGACCTTGGCAATGTTGAGTGAACCGTCAGTCTGGAAAACAGGAAACGACTCGGTTTCTCTAACAACGATCAGATGTGCATAACGTCCTGTTGGTGCTTTCGGAATTTGATCTAAAAAACTATTTCCGGGAACAAGATTCTCAGGAATTTCAATTATCGGCATTGTTATCCTCCTCTGCCTTTTTCGTTTGGAATTGTCGCCAATTGGCTTGATACCATGCGTTGATACCAGCGTTAAAGCGGTTTCTTGCTTGACGAAGCAAACCACGCTCGCCCTCGTAATACTCAACAAAGACTGCGTGATAAAAATGTTCAACGAACTCGCTAATAGCTGTTGATTCTTCGTTAACTGGTAGTCTCGCGTAACCTTGAGCACGGCTATTCCGAATTCGTTGCATCAGATTACCTACTTCGCCACTTGCTTGGTATATCAGATCTTCTGGACACACTTTCGGTTCGCTATTAACAATTACGTCTTCAACAAGTGTAATGACCTTTAAGACACTATTTAGTGTAAAATTATGCTTCCTGGTCTTGGGATTATACGTACTGTAGAATTTGAAACATCGTTCACTAACTTCCTCAATAAGACTCATTTTGTCACCTCCAATATGGTGATAGATTTGGATGTATCGTTCTGGGATTGATGATTCATCGTTGCGAGGTTTCGGGAAACTATCCCAACTCTGTTTTCGGCGAAATGCCTCCAGATAATGAAAAACATAAAGCGGATCCGTATCGATGTTGCGCGCTATCTCATTGAGATGTTGCCATTGTGGGCTTCGGTCCTTTTGAAAAATATCAACGTTGATGTCGTAACTCGCGGCAACCTTTCGCAGCGCGGGTTCGATTTCATCAATACGGAGTTTATCCTGTTTAAGAATATGGCGAACGAAGGAATGTGGGGCATTGAGAATCACTGTTTCCTTCCACTCCTCGCCACTATGATAAAGTGGAACTTGTGACTCTGTCACAACAACCTTTGCATTGAACACTAAAGGCATAAGTAAACCGAGAAACGTTGGCAATGCCCACGATTCTGTATCTGTGGGATTATTTCCAAGCGTTGGAATGCCACAGAAATAGAAAGTACCAAGATCATTGGTATCAAATTCCATCTTGAGCAGAAAATCATCGTCAGGATCAGGAATCTTGTCATCAATCACCATTTCATCTAAATTGATGAAATCGTTCGTTGTCATTCCTTTGTGCAGAGCTTTGCGAACGTGAAAGAAATTGAGATTTTTCAAGCGGTGATACACATCACCGACAAATTTTGCGGTTTCCGTTGTGAAGAAGTAGCTTGGATAGAGGTAAAGCCACTTTATTTTTACGCTATCGTATCCGCCGCCGACCAGTTTCAGTTTAGACTTAATCATGATTTGCCGTAGCATCATCTCTACCTCACACAATTCACAGATACCGCGAACAAGCAATGAAGAGTTAATCAAGTTCTTATGACTATAAACTTGGTTGGCAAAAGTAACTGATGTATCGCGTTGTTTGCTTGTCTCAAATGTTGATGAACAGAGAGAACAGCCTGCGTTTGATCCTCGCCCTTTCTTTTTCGTGTTGGTATACCTGTCTAACTCTGCCTCAAAGTTATGTTCAATTTCACTGTGTCCGTTAATATCAATGACCTGTTGAACATATTCACGAAGCACGCCAAATCCCTCTTTTTCCGCCTCGTGACGTTCAATCTCATCCTCAAATATTGCTACAACTTGGTTTGCAATTTTTGCGAACAAATTTTCCATCTGATTTGGATCAAGTCCACGGTTTCTCATTAGATATTTGCCAGCGAGGAGATACCAGTGCAGTGGTACACCACCTGCCCTATTATCACGTGGAATTACATCAAAATCGGTCTGGTATTCTTGCATATCCAAAAAACTGACAATTTCAGCAGATACTTCTCCACGAGTTGCTATATTACCAACGTGTTTCTCAACTTCATAGAGATATTCCGCGAGTTGGTCAACGCGCATGTCATCTTCAAAATCAAGCATAACATCAGATGGAATATCACCTCTTTCTTGCAGTTGAAGCATTTTCTGTAGTCGCTTTCCAGATGAAGGTGATTTGTTCTCATGGAGGATCCTGAAACATCCGATACTTATGAGTTTCAACAATTGTGGAATCTGAAAGAAGTCGTAATAGTAATCGGGAAACTTGAAGCCCTTGCCATCTCGTGAAAATCCGTTAAGATTTACTTTCAATCGATCAGCACAGTAGTTAATGAGTTGCTTTTCAGTGTCCTCAGCAATTTCATCGAGTGTTGGCAGGGTAATGTCTTCGCTTGACCGCTCTCGCAGATACGTGACACCCGTTGGAAAAAAGAGAAAGGGTTTCCATCCGACACGGTGACGCAAAATTCTAAGCAAGGCATTGTTGATGACGTTTGTAATCATACCGCGGTTCTCGGCAAGTTTGTGATAGGTAAATTCAAGCTTCCCAAAGCTTAATTGCGTAAGAGATTCACAAACATTGGCATGTTCTCTAAATCCGCTCGGATTCTTCAGAAGATAGGCAATAAGGTCTGATGCGGTGCACATTTCCCGTAGATACTGCCGTCGTCTTCCCGGTAAACGTAAATCAAAGTTTTGCAAACTGAGATTTGCACCGTATCTTTTCTGTGTGTTGAAGATGAGGTATGCAATATCGCCACGGTATTCCTCGTAATCTGGGCAGAATTCATCAAAATGGAGCTTTGAAACCCATTCGTCAAGGTAAGCATAAAATTGCTCAGCCTTTTCCGCATCGGAAACGCTTAGATCCTGTATCCCCACCAGTTTATCAAGGTCATGAAACGAATAGGCGATCAGGTAGAGTCTTTCTTCTAATTCACTCAACAGCTGCTCGGCAGTTCGCACAATCGTGAGTATTGGAAAGATGCCGTTCAGAATATGTGAAAGCATACTTTGATCATGATTATATTCCCATCCAGTACTCCCTTTCGCTGGTTGTAATGTATATTCCGCAAGCATCTGCGGCATGACTTTATCAATGTAATCCATCAACACAAAATCGTCCGGATCTACAGATTTCTTCAGCAATGCGATTTGTGCGTGAAGACGTTGTGATTCTTGAGAACTGTCTGAATGTCCTATTACATCTTCAAGTTGGTCAATCATTGGAATTCTTCTCCTTTCCCCAAATATAGGGTTGAGAACGTAACAAAAGCGCGTCTTTTGAAAACACGACGCTGAATTCTTCACCGTCCCGATCAATTAATTTATAGATTGAAAACATCGGAGGCAGACGTAATACCCTCCTTAAATCATCTACTGGTTCTTTACGAATTAGACACAAAAGACGTTTTACACGCAACCACCTATTGATCCTGTTAATGTCTGGAAAATTACCATCAATTTCAAATCCCTTAAGCACGTGCGGTCTACGATAATCTTCATCAGAAAATTGTTCCCTAATCTTACGGATCTGAGTAAGACGAAACCGCTCCCGTTCAGCGCGATATTCGTGTAATCGTAAATAGACATCAACATACTGAAACCGACGAAACGGGACCTCCTGTATTTGGCATTCTCGCTTAAAATCTGCTTTTTCCATATATTCGACTTCCGCGTTTTGCAACACCCACAAAAGATTGTAATCTTTTATTTTACCGTCGATTTCGTCTAAGATACCACAGGTAAAAGGTGACTCCCCACGAAACCGAATCACACCTGCATCAATGACTTCCGGTTGCTTCTTTTTGACAGCGAAATACCATTTTGTTGATCGCATTTTAATATCGGTCTCAAAAATGTCGGAATAAACCTGTGTGAGTTTATCTCGTTCAGATGCATAGTTTTCTCGCAATCGCGGATGCCCCAAAGTGTTGATAATATGTGAGGCATGTAACCAACCCCAACATTTTCGATAATTCTGAAAGTCGTTGATAGGTGAGAAAACCCGTTTTTCTTCATTTTCGTTTCTCATGAAATCAATCAGAGTCTGCTTGCCAATTTCTGAATTTGATGGGAGGTTTTGCTCAACGCGTTCGTAGGCATATTTGGGCAGAAGTGAGTGAGCGACGAAGCGACCAAACTTCATAATTGTCCCGTCATGTTTTTCGTATTCTGAATGCCGTCCGAGTCGTCCAAGCCTTTGAATCCATGAACCCGCATCCATCGCCTCAAAAACGAGAAAGTTGATTTTGAAGTCGACACCGACATCCACCGTTGATGTTCCAACAAGTAAGTCGCTTTCATGGAGCGCAAAATGTCGTTCTTCTTGGTTGCTAAGTCCAGTATTTTCACCGACACTCAGCGGAAAATCCCCTGCCTCTTTTCGCCCCTTAAGAAATGAGATAATCTGCTTTGCAGCTGCGACTGAGTTGACGATAATCGCCCCACGTGAAGTTGGATTCTCAACAAACCACTCAGCGATCTGATGATAATTATTTTCAACCCACACTTCAGGATGGCGACCCGCTGCGTGAAAATGCAGATCAAATGGCGCACAGATTCTGCTCCAATCCTTTGAATCTAAAGCGTCATGATAACAACCTTCAATGATTTCGTATCGGAGATTCGCCTTTTTTAAACAATTTAGCAGAAGTGGATTCGGCGTTGCGGAGAGAAAAACAAACTTTTTCTGCTCAAATTTACCCCGCCCCTGCTCAATAAAATATAACATCGTTGTTAGAACAGAAATGACTTGTGAGACATCGTAAATATGGAACTCGTCAAACACAAAGAGGTCATAATAATCTATAATATGCTGTACTAACTGGTCAGGGTTTTCGTATTCGGGATTCAAATAATGGAAATTGGCGATGAGATTAAAAATATCCGGATTTGTGAGCAGAATTGGATTTTTTAGCGCCAAGTGTTCAATTGCTGCTTTTTGCCCGCGCAAGTCTTTCAATTCTGTACGCAGTTCGGACAGGCTCTCGCTGAACATTTTTTCGCAAGCAATTTGCTGTGCAAACCATTGGCAATAGTCTTGCACTTGCCGTTCTTGATCCTTGATTAATTCGTTGGTTGGGTACATGGCAAGGATTGATTTGCCTTTTGTTAATGCCGGAAGATAAGCGGCAAGACTTTTCCCATCGCCTGTCATTGCCGTGTTGAAGACGACATCAATATTAGGATCGCAAATTACATTGTATGTTTTAACTTGATGTTCGCGTAAAGAAAATTCCTGAGGTATACCTACAATCGGATCGGATTGAGAGAGCCGAGAGTACACAGGTAAAACTTTAATCGGGTTCATTCTATTCTCCTAAAACCTTGAATTCCATCGTATTCTTTAAGTATACCACGCCATCAATCACACAAACCTGCGACTGTTCAAATAAATCTTGCACAATTTTTGTAAAATCGCTTTTTCCCAAGTAACTTGACATCACGCACAAAAAAGTATATACTAACATAGACACCAGAAGTAAAATAGCAGCCGAAAACTGTTGCGTATTGCCATGCTGCCTGTTGACCGGTCAGCAGGATAGGTTGCCCACCTTTTATCATGGTGGTTTTCTGTCGAAGACCAGAAGTAAAAGCGTAGCCGAAAACTGTTGCGTATGCCGAGCTGCCTCCCAGACGGCTGGGAGAATAGGTTACCCACCTCTGCACCGAGGTGGTTTTCTGTTTTAAGCTTCTTCTTTTTTTTCCATTCTTCCACCCCTCAATCCTCCCCATACAACGCCGTCATCTCCCGCGCTGTCCGAACAACCCATTCCCGCAACGCCTTCGGTGTAACGACTTCAGCCTCGTGTCCCCAACGTAACACCCACCATCCGATTTCGTGCCAGCCAGCGACCGTCGCCTCAAACCGGAGCGTGCCATCATCCAATTCCTGCACCAGCTGTGTCGGATGCCAATTCACCTCCCGAATCAGCGGAGCGATACGCGGGGCAAATAGGATGACAACGCGCGTGTCCGGTCCAAGCATCACATCCCAACTTTTATCAAGATATTTCTGCACAGAGAAATCTTCAGGAATAATATAACCCGCATGCGTCATTGTGAGTGAATCAATGCGGTTGATACGAAAGGTGAGAATCCGTTTGGATTCTTTAGAATGACCGATGACATACCACGCTCTTTTGCGAAACAGCACAGCATAAGGCGCAAAACGATGGCGAGTTTTCTTTCCACTGCTGAAAGAATTGTATTCTATGGTAACCCTTGTCTTTTCTCGGATTGCTTGATATAGCTGCTCTTTATGGGTATCCACTTCATCAATTGGACTCACCTGTTGACGTGGCACATCAATCTGTGGAGCGATTTGATTTAAGGTATCGTTTGTCTGCTTCGGTAAACCGGAAGTGATCTTATAGATAGCACTATTCAGCACCTCAATTGATTGTTTACCCTCCGTTGCCCGATAAAAACTTGCAGCGGTGACCAGTGCAAGTGCCTCCTCAAAGTTAAAATTAAGGTCAGGGAGAAAAAAGTCGGAGATCATCTCGTACCCTTGTTTACCACGTGGCACAATCACGATTCCCATTTCACGTAAGAGATCAATATCGCGCTGGATAGTCGCTTTGTTAACTTCAAAACGTTCTGCTAACTGAGGTCGCGTCCATTTACGCGGTTGACTATGGATAAGACGCGCAACTTCAATGATGCGCGCCATCTGGTATTTTCGGTACATAACGGAAGTAAAACTAAACCTACATTAAGTTGGCAGCTATTCTTCGTTCATGCTTGTGGCGAGACCTTAGTTGTCTAATGTGAATGGATCACGTTTTCTAAACTTTCCCTCGGTTAGAGCTATTTTGAATTATACAGAGATATAGTTTATTTCGCAAAGCCTAATATTAGTTTTCCTTGTCGCGAGCTGCCCTCTTGCGTGCAGCGTTGCCCTATTGTGTGCAGTGTTGTTCACTCTATTTGGGAATTTCATCTAAATATGCGGTTTTAGAACTGGCATACATATTGCGTTAGGTGGGTAACCTTTTTAATATCTCATGTGTTGAGGTGAAATCATGAGTAGTAAAAGAACGTCACGTGCATTTGTAGCATCTATTGTGGTTCACTTGTTTTTCGTGCTGATTGCGGGTTTTTATTTTATTACGCAGACGCGCACATTCCAAGAGATACTTGGGATAGAAATGTTTGTCCCACCGGTGCCACCGAAGCCACAAGTGCGAAAACCGATTGTCAAAACGGACCCAAAACCTGTTATGCCGTTAGAAAATACTTTTGCTGTTGAAACGGTTGAGGTTTACCCGCGTCTGTGGGATCCTTTCCGCCGGCTGGATGATGATATACCACCGTCGGTGTTGGAAGTTTCTGACAAAGTGGTGAGTGTCGCTGTGCCGATAAATCCGAATGTGTCGAAAGTTGTTCGCGAGCATGCGCCGACACCTGAGATCACCACGCATGCGGATTTACCGATGTCAACTGCACGGCATGCGTTGGCTGTTGCGGGGCCTGCTGTGAATGTGTCTGCTGCGGGTAGCACGAAGATCGGGCGGGGTGTCGCCAAAAGCCCTGTTCAAGTAAAGATCACATTTCAGCGATTACCCGGTTTATCTATGGTTGAACATGTCGGTGTTGCCAGTGCGAGTAAGAACCTTGAAAGCGTTGCTGGTAAGACATTTCTCGGTAATATTGAAATACAACCACCCCCGAAGGGGGTACCCTGTGGTAGGGTCATTGGGCGTGGGCGTGATATTCGTGGGTATCTCCGGTTCGCGCGTATCCAGCATAATCTATCGGATTGGTGGGCGGACTCTTCTTCTCTGAATGCGCTCACGAAATGGCTGAATGAGAAGACGAAGATACGGACAGACATGAATGTTGAAGGCGGCGCCGTAAAACTGACAGATGCGAACCTGCTCAAAACACCTATCGCTTTTATGACGGGGCATGACCCCGCATTCACACGATCACGGAACCTGCTCGGTAAACAGTATGGCGGTGGGAAAATGGATAACCGGCTCACCGAAGCCGAAGCCGTCGGACTGCGGAAATACCTTGTAGAAAAGGGTGGATTTCTTGTGTTTGATGATTGCGGTGTAAATGCACCTGCTCAGGCGATGGTGCGGTTGTTCCTCGCACAAATGCGGTATGTGATGCCAGAATATCAAATTGAGCGTATTGATAACAAGCATGAGATTTACAATAACTTCTACGAAATGGGGGGACCGCCCGTAGGCTTTGACATCTTCTGGTGGGGCACACGCCCGCCAAAACGAAACTACCTCGAAGGGTTCTCGGTTGAAGATAAGTTATCTGTGATTATTGTCCGCCGCGACTATATGTGTGCAATGGAAGCCACCAGTCTGCCGTCACGCAGTGTGCATTATTCGCCAGGCGTCTATCGGTTTATGACAAATGTTGTCGTCTATGCGTTGACACACGGCGCTATTTCTGATTACTCTCGCTATGTGCCTGAAGATACTTCAGCAAACAAAGAACTCCCGACACACGCGCCTCAAGCAGCGAAAATTGGGGCGACGGAATAAACGTTGGCACAAACCCGGCTCTTCAGATTTATACCACGACAGAGACATCAATATCTGTATCTGGGTCTGGGTGTATAGCGAATCTTCATATTTTGTTTATGGACAACTTTGTTCGTCTCTTTGTCAATAAGTTCTATGTAGAGACCACCACCTCTGATGTGAGCAGATAGTAGAATGATAAGGTATGTGCCACCCACTTTAAGGTCTACATCGAAAGTTGCTATCTGTTTTCGTTTGGGTTGATAGTCGCGAGGATTCGGTGATGTCTCAGCGACGAAGATTGCCGTTATGTTATGTTCACCTGCTGTGACGAGCACATCGTCAATAGAAATGTTTTTGTTTATGTCAATTTTCTGACGCACTGCGAGTTTTCTGTCAATGCGCACTTCAAGTGAAGTGATGTGTTTCAGATACTCGCTTTGTGTATCAATTTCTATCGTTGCGAGTTCAGTTTTCGGTAAGTCTGGGGGGATATACGGATGCGGTGGAAAGATCATGGTGCAACCGAAAACCGATAAAGCCAGCAATGTGCAAAGTATGATGCTTTTCCGATTTTTCATTTTATATCTGCTTCCTTGAGTTGTAGTGTCCGCTCTCTATAAAACTTGGCAATATCCAGTTCAAGTTCACCGGCGGGTATCATGCTCCAAAAGATAGGATCCGATTTCTGATGATACTTTACCATACCGATGTCGGATGCGAACCAGAGTGTTGTGATTGTTTCCCCTGGCGGTTCTATTTCACCAGGCGAGGGTGCTTTGGGTGTGATAGATGTCTCTGTTTGGGTTTTGTATTCAACTTTGAGGCAGTCTTCAAACACGCCTGCTGGGGTTTGTATTGTTTCTGTGCCTAAAAGGCGCCCTGTTTCTGTGATACTGAAACTGAATGACGTATCATCATGACGTGTCTTATCCTTGATGTTGGCTTCTATCTTGTTCACTTCCCAAGTTATATTCTCAACAGAAATCTTCGCAGGTAAAAAAAGTAGATGGTCATTTCCCTGAACTTCTATAGCAAGGTCGTCAGCAGCAGGACCAAAAACTTCCGGGTCGCTGGTGAGAACCTCCATTTCTTTGGTAAGTCGTGTTTTAATGGATGCCTCTACCGCATCACCCGCAAGTAGCACAATATTACCTCCATCGGTGACGTGAAACAGAGACGGATAAATGAATGGACAATCCATCTCATCTTCCAACTCTGGTTCATAGCTGAAAGCGTGATACATCTTGCCATTGATTTCTTCTTCAACGACACGGCGTATAGATTCATTACCGTCCTGATCCTCATAAACCCAAGAGCTATCTAAACTGTAGGGAAAGTATTTTGTTGCCGATACTGACATTGTATTCCAAAGTTCGGGAGGAAGGTAATCTAAACGTGCACATCCACTGAAGATTACAATCATAAAGGTTGTAATTATACGAATGATTATTAATCCAGTTTTTGCGAGTTGCTTTGGCTTCATTGTTTTGTCTGCTCCTTTTCGTGCAGAGGTTTAGCGTCTCCCCACAGGATGATCACAGAAATCTAAAAGAAAAACCTAAGTTGAGTTGGCAGCTATTCTTAGCACACGGATTTCGCCTCTGATCATCGCGTTCCGATCAATTTCCTGCCTTTACTATCTCTGAGTTCTATCTTAGAATGTCTGTTTGCTAAACCCATCAGAAACGAGTTTTGGGTTTCCTTGTTTGCTCCACTGACATACATTGTTTTGGATCTATCACTCATACTTATTTTGATGATCCCAATTTTAGTCATCATGTTGAACCATGCGCGTTCCTTATCCATATTAAATATGATAGTTTTGGAATATCCATCAGGATTCATGCGACTCATGCAGAAACTCGTGGATTCTGGATTGCTTCCCATGCTTATATTATGTTTATTAGAATCTCCGATGAAGATTGTATTTCCTACATTTAGGTGTTTCACATAGAGTCGTTCATAGTAGGGTGTTTCATAGCCTTGTTCTCTGGCGTCTTTCATTGTTTGTTCAAGGTCAGCGTTGGCACCCGTATTTATGTTGCCAACGAGGTAACCGACAAATGCAATGCATGCACCAATGAGCATGAACAAGATACGTTCGTAGGTGCGGTTCATGGATTACTCCTTTCGTGTGCGGGGGTTTTGCGTCTCCCCGCAGGACAGCTAAAACTTATGGATTGTTATTTTCTATAGCCTTGATATATTCGTTTATCTCATCAAGATCGCCTAAATCCCAAATGCCAGTCATAGTTCCATTAGATAAATTGTGAGACTCGAACATTATGCACATGCCATTATTCATCCCAACCTGCCCTGCAGGAATTTTGTAATTTACATCTTCACCTGGATCGTAACCTATCTTTCTCAAATATGCTTTTGCTTTATTAATTTCTTCTGTAGAAAATTTGTGCCATCCTGGTTCATAATACGGACGAGGCTTTTTCAATTCATACATAAGCCTCGATATTGCGACTTTCCGACCCTGTTTTAGTTTGGATAAAGCGTTATCATAATCACCTAATATCTGATAGCACTTACTTGAAAGTATATACGACTCAACCATTGAAGGTTCTATCTCTATTACTTTATTGGCATACTCAAGCGATTGTTCTGGATATACCTGATAGCCGTGATTGGCTAAGGTTGATAAAAGCCTTGTTGAATTTGGATAACGGTTTAAAAGTTTTTGATACTCTCTGAATAGTGTTTGATCTCGTTCAGAAAGTGTTACACCTTCAGTTGATATATCTCCGAATTCAAAATATACTTTTTCCATCTCACGATGGAGCGACATGTCAACAGGTGCCACTTTAAAAAAATCTTTGTCTGTAAAAAGTTCTTCTTCATTGTTTCCAATCCTTGAATCAGAACAACCCAATATTAAACTGAAAAATAACAACGGGAAAAATATGTGTTTCATGATGTTTCTCCTAAATGATAAAACCTGTAACCAACAGGATTCAAACATGAAAAAACTTTTCTTAACTTTACAGATACGATTAGAAGTTGTGAGGTTCTCAATGCGTCAGTGGTACCGTCCGAAGTTTCATTTCCAAACTGGGGCGATTAGAAGTTTAGGTGAAATCAACATTAGCGTTTTTTATCTATATGACGAAACACGATAAATAATAGTAGACTATAACTGGTTAATACAATAATCATGTTTAAAGCCGTATTTTCTACCGTAAACCCCAACAAGACACCAAGAAAAATAGGGACTAAAATAACAAATACAATATTCAATACAATATTCATGGGAATTACCTCAATCTGCGTTTTGCAGCCACCACCTGCACATTGAGCGGAAGGCATGTTATTTCGGATGGATTTCGTTATACATTTTGATTATTGTCGCATCCGCATTTTATCAAAGTCTTTTCGTCCGTGTTTCTTCCACCAGTTCAGCCATTCTTGATACGAGTTTTTTGTCCAAGTTGGCGGATACTTTTCAAAAGGCGTGTCTTTGTACATATCCTCTGTTCAGTTAGTTGAAGAAACGGAAAGGGTGCTGGGCGTTCAATCTTTAGTACCGCAACATCCGAAATTTTATCACCCCCTATTATGTCTGCCTCAAATGTGCTGTCATCAAATAACGCCACGATGACGCTTTTGGCACCCTCTATCACGTGTTCATTCGTTAGGACATAACCGTCTTTATGAAAAATAAAACCGGACGCAGCACCGGATGGGTGCATCTCTTTATGCACCTCATCTTCCGCTTTTATAACGGTAACGCTGACAACCGCAGGCATACTCTGATCTACTATTTTCGCAATCGCTTTTTCAAAAGCACCTAAAATCTCAAACTCGTTCGGTGTTTTGTCTGCTAACGCAGGTGAAGTTAGAATCATCAAAAAAAGCAAAACTACATAAGGATATGTTCTTCTTTTCATGGCAGCACCTCTTTTGCTACTGATAATTGGGTTATAGACAAATATCAATACAGCACCGATTGCTGTATATCTTGCGAAATTTCTGGTCATATCGGGTCTCCTTGTCAAATCAGTCTACTTTGTCGTTTTTGGTGGTGGATAATGGCTCTCGGTGATTCTTGAGAAAGATTTTCATCTTTAGGTTCTTTCGCAATAAGGCAAGCAACGGTTTACGGTTCACAATAAGATTTCCGAAGAGGCTTAACTTTTTTAGGTTTACCAAATTAGAGAGGGGTGTTACATCACGAATCCGATTATTCATGAGCTCTAAGATGCGCAGTTGCGTCAGTTTTGCGAGTGAAGATACATCTGTTATCGCGTTGTTTCCAAGATAAAGTTGTGTCAGTTGTGTAAGTTGTACAAGTGGAGAGCGGTGGGAACGGGAGCGGCGCACTGAGTTTGAAGGGCTGCTCTGTGTGGTTTCCAAACACGTCGGTAATTCTTAGGGTTAGGGTAGAAGTGTTTGGCACTAATTGGTTTGTTACAAATTCGACGGTGTTGTCTGTCGTGCCATTGAGTTTTTTACAATCGCGTAATAAGAGGTCGCCATCCTTTTTGGGTGCGAGTAACTTGACGTGATGAATACCATCTGGATCGTCTACCTCAAAACGTAGATGGATATGATTCGGTGGCGATGCGAGTTTTGGTTTGAGCATCTTTGCCGTTGTGTTTTGATTACGCGTCGTGGTGCCGGTGTTAAAGGCAGGGTGTGCGTCCAACCATTGTGCAGCACAATAAGTCGTGATGTGTGCGTCATCGGTATTAAGATATATCCTTTTGGCATCAGCATCTGTGCGAAAATCGTGTGCTAATCCCAAGCTGTGTCCAAGTTCATGGGCAGTTATATCAACGCCGTGTGTGCCTTCAAAGCATTCACCAGAGGCAGGCACAATGCCACCTTTGTGAGGTGTGCTATAAAAACCGTAGCCACAGGCAACGCCATCAAGCAGTCCAGTGCTAATATCCAGAAAGATAAGGTAAATATCTTTTGACAGGTCAAAACGACCAGGAAGTTCCTCCCAAACCGAGCTTGATTTCTTTTGATAATATGTGTCGTTGAACTTACCTTGGACTGTGTGAATGACTGCATTCCCTGTTGTCCCTTTTTCAAATAGAAAGGTTTTGTCTCCGAACCCATGAGCTGCCATCAATCCTGAAAAAACCTGTTGCACATCCTGGACCATTTTGTCTAACTTTATATCTATATCCGGTTGTGGTGTCACATCGTTTGGGTGAAAGTAGATAACTTTGACAATAGGTCTTTCTTGTTCCTGCTGTTGCGCTTGTGTGGCGGTGTTCATCCACAGACTTAGCAGAACACATATTATGATCAGTAAACGTTGTGTTGTCATAGCGAATATCCTTTATAGTGCGAGGGTTTAGCGTCTCCCCGCAGGACGCGTTTATAAACATAAGTCAGTGACTTTTATACGCCGATCAGTAATAAGAATCAGTCTTCTCATCGCACTGACTCCTCATAGCGTTTGCTATCGTTGATTAGATGGAAGAACGCTCTTCTATTCCGTCTCTTTTTCTAATTCTGACAAGATAGCATTAGCAAAGTCTTTATCAAAGTTTTTTGTGACCAGTTTCCTTGCGAGCGACTATTTCTGATCAGGGGTTGCCCTTGACATCAGACAGCAGTTTGCGGACCTGAGAGACCACTAACTTTTGCATTAAGACACAAACAGCAGAAACAACTACAACTCATAACCATATTTAGTTATAATAGGGCTATTTATCTTAATTGTCAATTATATTATATTTAGTCTATTTATAACTAATATAACTTATAACTAATATAACAAAGTATTTTCCGAGACAAATTATACACAGCGGGATGAGAGGATACGGACATCATAGATGTCATTTTCTATAGGGCAGATATCATCGAGATAGCTTTGTATCGTTTTTAATCCATACCGGTTGAATTAATAAAAACAGAGAGGCAGATAACGCATCGGCTACCTGCCTCTCTGTTCAAATCGGTTGTGTCGTTTATTTCTTACCTTTACCGCCTTTAGATTTTGGGATGCCTTTCAGCGTAATTTAGAACAATGGCGCGCCTGTGGGAACGGTAGGGTTTACGTTGTCATTATTTCGGACGATGCTGTTCCACTGTAGGTGATGAGTTCATCGATCGTCTGTCTGCCGTATCGATTTACTAGAACGGCGTGGGATTGTTCTTTGTCCTTACGATGTTTTTGTCAAATAGCAGGTTGGTGACAGGGACGCGGTTCTGGTAAACATCGCCGATTTGTAGGCTTAGCAATCGGTGGATATACCGAGCATGAAAAGTGCGCGGTTGCGTATTTCAAAAGTGCCATCAAAACATTCGGACACTTGGCGGATTTCGTTGTTGAGGGGGCGTGTGCCTTTCATATTAAGCCTTCCTTATAGGTTTTATATGATTTCATTATAGACTAAACAGCGGATAGGTATAAAAATGCGTTATACGCTGATCTGAGTACTTTTTATTTTAGCAGCGATGGATTAGATACGCGGCAGGATATATATCAGAAGCAACAGGATATATATCAGTATCAGCACCAGCGCAAGAGAGACTATTCGCTTTGTTTTGATCTGCTTTCCTATTCTAATTTTGGCTTTCAATCTATCCTTCCACGGTAGTATAAAGTCTCTAAAATACACGATATATGTCACCAAACTGGCTGCAATTAAAAGCACTAAAAATAATAATCCCAAGACTTTTTCTCCGTTTATCTACCTGTACTATCTTGTTTTCCTACACATATTATACATTTATGAATGTAGAATTGCCAAAGTTGATGATTTGAAGTGGATGCGTATTTTTTACATACGGTTAAAAATAATCTTGAATGGATGTCGCGGTCATCTTGGGATGAAGTAACGGGATTTGGCGTATTTTGCTAAAGTTATTCGTAAATTATGAAAAAAGTGCATTTTTTCTACATTTAATATTAATTTTTGCAGGAAAAACGAGTATAATATATATAGTAAAGCATTTTATTTTTGATTGAAACTATGAACTCCTATTTTCATAACGTATAGTTAATTTTGTCATCGGGCTTGTTCCGGACAAATCAAAATGATTTTCGGAAAAAGTGCAATTTTCTGCATCTGAGGTTCAGATTTGCAGGAAAAGCGATTATAATGATAATAAGAATGTTTTCGCCATTTGGGTTGGCAATTGACATTCTGAAGAAATCATCCCACGATTTCAAATGAAAATATCACGGACTCCCGTAATTAGATTCATATTCTTTTCACAAAATTGACCAATTACTATCATATATACAAAATAGCATGTTTTGGTAACATTTTTTTTCAAAAAAAATGTTCAATTTACGAAAATAATAGTATAACTATATCGGGCAGTGTGAATTTCGTCGCACTCCTCCCCTGTTAGTTCGCTTCCGAACTAAATTTCCAAGAAATCTAAAAATTAAATAAAAACTTACGAGACAGGCATTGTTTTGTCTGTCCGTTATCCTCTGCGGATCTGGTTGCTCTGCGGCAACTGCTACGCGCAAACAGAGTTTCAACCTTATTACGACTGTATTTGCGCAACAGCATTTGTGGTGCAATATCTTTGCGCCTAAGCCATTGCAACCAGTTCGCAGGATATTGGAGGAATAATATAATGTTAGAATATACCGGTAAGAAAAATAGAATTAACTTTAGCCGTATTAGAAAAGTTCGCGATATAATTAAACTTATTAAAGCAGATGGTTGGTTTTTTGATAGATAAAAAGGTAGTCATAGAATCTTCATACATGCTATAAAGACGGGTGCTGTTCCTATTGCTGGTCATTTAGGTAAGGATCTTCCTCGTGGAACACTTAATAGTATTCTTAAACAGGCGGGGTTTAAAGGATAATGGAACAATGGAGTATTTAGTTGTTTTAGAAGAATCCAATAGCGTTTTTTGGCACGTATTTTCCTGACTTACCTGGGTGTATCGCAGTTGCTGATACACTCAAGGAAACAAAGGAATTGATTGCTGAAGCTGTAAAGTTACATATTGATCGGATGTGAGAAATGGGATTGCCTGTTACATCTTGTTTTTTCTTCGTTACGGTTCGTGTTTGAGAGGGAACCGAACATGGATGAGGACGAAAAACGGATAATTTGAAGTGTCCCATTTTATTGGTAATGTGATGCATCGGTTCTGCACCGATAACTCCCGATAAACAGAATCGCTAAGACTGGACAACAAACGCCTGACTTACTCGCAAACAGGACGGTGTGAGTGGTGTTTTCGTGTGGCTGCTGGTGCAAGGGTGCGATGCTTCACATAAAAGTGCAGATGTACTGCCATCGGAAAATTCGGGCCACTCTCTTAGACAAGATTATGGTATACTATCCATCTACTGGAAAGGAGTATCCGATGGCGAAACGAAAACGAAGAAACTTCACCCCGAGTTTAAAGCCGAAGCTGTTCTTGAGGCTCTCAATGGTGAAAGTTCGCAGGTCTCCGAGTTGTGTCGGTGACACAACCTCAGCGATGAACAACTTTCAAAATGGAAGCGACAGCTCCTTGAAAATGCGGCGTCCCTCTTTGAACCTGCTGATAAGCAGTCGGACGCTGCTGCGGAGCGGATTGCACACCTTGAGCAACTCGTTGGGCGGTTGACCGTGGCACTTGACATCCAAAAAAAAAAAAACCTCAACTTGGTTAAGCTAACCCCAATGGAGCAGCGAGAAATCATAGAGGCACTACAGACAGACTATTGGGTTCGGCAGATATGTGAGACACTCGGTTTCAACCGAAGCAATCTCTATTATCACCCGAAAACCGACCCTTCACAAGCGGGTCTCCGAGAGGAAATAGAGGCACTCTCTCTGCGGTATCCAACATACGGTTATAGGCGTCCCACAGCGTTACTGGTGTCTCAAGGATACTCTGTCGGTTATAGGCGTGTCGCTCGCTTGATGAAAGCTGCGAACCTCTCCGTCGCAGTCAAGCGTGCCTGTCAAACCACGAACGCCATTGAAGGTGTGGGGCCCCCTGGGGTAATCGCCTTGAAAACCTTCAGGTCTCCCGATGTGATCAGGTCTGGGTAGGCGATATTACCTATGTCTGTCTCAAGGGACACTTCATCTATGTTTGTCTGCTTATGGATGTCTTCACGCGCATGGTCAGAGCTTGGCATATCAGTCAGCACTTGACGCAATCTCTGACTTTGAAGCCGTTAGAGGCAGCATTACGCCGAAGTGTTCCAGAGATCCATCATTCTGATCAAGGCGTTCAGTCCCTTTCAAATGCTTACGTCTCAATGTTGAAGCATCATAGGATTGAGATTTCGGTTGCCCGTAGAGGGTGTCCTTGGAGAACGGATATGCTGAAAGACTTATCCGCACGCTCAAGGAAGAAAAAGTTCACCTCAACGACTATGAGGACATCCACGAAGCGAAAGCTCGCATTGGGCATTTTATCACACAGGTGTATCACCAGAACGCCCGCACTCGGCGTTAGGAGACCATTTGACACCTGTGGAATTTCAACGAAAAACTTGTCTTAACTTTGTTGGTTTTTTGGTCTGAATTACCGTTGGCACTTCATTTTTCAGACCTTGACTACGACAATAAAGGGGTATTCAGTTGGGTCGATGACTTTATCAATATGATACTTGACGCATCAAGTGATACAGTGGATTATCAACTACAACAACTATTACCTGATCAAGATCCAAAACAATATTATCGCTTTCAGCCATTGATAAGTAAGGATAATAAAAAGATGGATAACCCCAAGAAGAAAAATTTGGAGGAATTAGTCAGAAGCACTAATTAATATCTTAAATCAACAGAAGATGTTACAAGTTGATAATACAGATTCACAAGAAAATAGTCGTGCGGATACAGAGTAATTATTCAAATAGTAGATCGTGCGGGTGGAAGGGTTACCTTTCATGTTTTGACTCCTCATAATCCACATTCAAAGACGGATTCTGTTTCTTGAGCCGTTGAACCGATGCCACATCGTCAATAGGATTATCCGCTATCTGCAAGTGTTTCAGATTTTTCAAGGTTTCTATCGTGCCAATATCGCGTATCTGATTCTTTGCGAGTCCTAACCATTCCAACTGTGTTAATGCTTTCAGCGGCGTAATATCTGTGACTTGGTTTTTGCCAATCCGTAACACCTCAAGTTGCAGTAGTTGTGAAAGGGGTGTCATGTCGCTAATTTGGTTGCTGCTTAGATTTAAGGACTTCAATTGCGTCATTTTGGTAATCGGTGTAATGTCCTTGATCTTATTTTCATTGAGGTATAAACCTGTCAATTGCATCAGTGTTGCGAATGGTGTAATATCATGAATGCCACTGTTGGCAACTGCTAAGGTTTCAAGTTTCGGTAATTCGTTTATCAGTTTCATGATGTGCTGCAAGTTATCTATTTTGTATCCACCCAGTCCTAACCGTTTCAACTGTGTCAGCTTTTCAAGCGGTTTTACATCGCGGATTTGATTGCCACCCAGCCATAAAGTATCGAGATTTTTGAGACCCGCCAGTCCCGCAACATCCTGTATTTTATTATTTCTAAGATGTAGCCAGCCCAGTCGACTCAATTCCGCCAACATCGAAATATCAACGATTTGATTGCCACTCAGTCCGAGCGCGCTTAGATTTGGCAGTTTCGTAAGTGGCGTTATGTCCGTGATTTGATTGTTACGAAGATATAAGTAAGTCAGCTGTGTTAATGCTGTTAGCGGTTCAATGTCCTTAATCTGGTTATTACCCAGGTCCAAATTTTCAAGCTGCACCAATGTCGTTATCGGTTTTATATCACGGATTTGATTCCCACCGAGTGGTAGATATGTAAGTTGCGTTAACTTGGCAAGTGCCGTAATATCGGTAATCTGATTTTTTCTCAGTGATAAGTTTACCAGTCCTGTCAATTCTGCCAGTGGCGTTATGTCCGTGATCTGATTATACGCAATATCTAAATCCCAAAGGTTTGTCATACCTGCCAGTGGCGTTATGTCCGTGATCTGATTGCTTGAAAGGCGCAAACTTTCAAGGTTTTCTAACTTAGCAAGCGGTTCAATGTCACTAATTTCGTTATCATGAAGCTTTAAGATTGTGAGTTGTGTCAGGTTGGCAAGCGGGGTAATATCACGAAGTTGATTATGCTCCAGCGATAAATCTACCAACTGCGTGAGTTCACTTAGTGGCGTTAGGTCAAGCAATCGATTGTGCCCTGCTGCTAAATGCGTCAGTTTCGCAAATCCTTTTACGGCTGTACCAAACGCAGAAAGAAGACTAACGCGATTATGTGAAAAGTTTAAATGGATCAGTTCTGTCATCCCCGCAAGCGGACGAATATCAGCTACTTCATTATCTTCAAAATGTAACCCCTCCAGTTTCGTCATCCCCGCAAGTGGGCGAATATCGTCTACTTCGTTATAGCCAAAAGACAACGACACCAGTTTTGTCATGCCCGCAAGCGGTTTTATATCCCTGATTTTATTGCCATCTAAGAATAACATTGTTAGCAACCGCATTTCAGAAAGCGGTGTCATGTCACTGATTTCATTGAACCTTAGCGATAGTCCCGTAAGTTGTGTCATGTCTGCCAACGGCGTAATATCGCGAATGTTACTATTCGTCAGAAACAGAACGGAAAGCTGCGTTAGATCCGCAAGCGGTGTCACGTCACTAAAATGATAACCAGACAGGTCTAAGTATCTAAGCTGCGTTAGATCCGCAAGCGGTGTCACGTCAAGAATATGAGGATTATTGATAAAAAGCGGAGTGCCATCAAAAATCGGAATGCCACCGCCAAACAATGAACGACCCGTAAAATGTATACCATTATTAATATTAAGGTTATTATGTTCTAAATTTAGATGCACGAGTTGTGTCAGTTCCCCGATGGGCGTTATATCCCGAACCTGATTGAAAGATAGGTCTAATTCGGTGAGTTGTGTCAGGTTGGTCAAGGAGTTTAGATTTTCAATCCGATTACGCGACAGATTTAAGGACTTTAGTTGTGTTAAGTTCTGTAGCGGTGTAATGTCTACAATTTGATTGTTTGTGAGTGTTAACTCTTTCAAGTTCGGCATCTTTTCTATGCCGGTGAGGTCGCGGATACCTTCGCCCCCAGCAGCCAATAGACTTTCTACTTTTTTCAGGTCTTTTTCTTGGATAGGTTTATCCGCATCCAATTTAAGGTGCATTCGCACCAACGCAGCCAAGTTCGGATCGGGTACTACCGGGGCAGAACACCCCACACAGATAGATAGAAATATGAAAATAACAGGCATAACGCCCAGCCAAGTATTCGATAACAACTTCATTAAAACAGCCTCCATCAAAGCAAATTCATAAATGTCAAATAATACTACAATTACCACATCAAAATGTCAAACTTTATGGGGAAGACGGGACTCCAAAAAATATAATTGAAAAAATTGAAAGAAAAGATACAGGCAGATGGTATAATGAAAAGCATAAATTCAGAGAACAACTTGTTCATGAAAAATAATGTCTACCTTATCATTCTATTGTTAACTATTCCGCTGTGGCACGCAAACGTAGCTGCTCAAGATTACACTACTTGGGGATTACCTCAAGGTGCTGCAGCACGGCTGGGTAAAGGTCGGATCACAGGGAATATCGCTTTCTCACCGGACGGTTCTCGGCTGGCAGTCGCAACTTCTATCGGCATTTGGATATACGATGCGCGCGCCGAGCAGCCCAAACCGCTTGACCTACTTATCGGACACACACGAAAGGTTACTTCCATCGCGTTTTCACCCGATGGCACGACACTCGCAAGTGGAAGCAGAGATGGGACAGTGCGGTTGTGGGACGTCATCACAGGACTGCCGATCACTGTGCTGAAAGGACACCCAACTTATGTTAAATGTGTCGCATTTTCGCCGGATGGCACGACACTCGCTTCAGGGAGTTATCCTTTAAATCAAGAAGAAGGTGCGACACTCCTGTTCTGGGATATACCCACAAGACAGCAGAGAACCATACTCAAAGAAAAAACAAGAACCGTAACTTCCGTCGCATTTTCACCCGATAGGAATAGGCTCGTAAGTATTAGTGATGTCACGGGTTCAATCGCACAGATAAAATTAGATGTGTTATTGTGGGATATGAAAACGGGACAGAGCAAAATCTTACACACCGAACATCAACAAGAGATTGTCTACGCTGGGTTTCTACCCGATGGGAACACAATCGTCACAGCCAGTTCAGACGATACAGTCAAATTATGGGACGCAACCAATAGATCCCACAAAATGACAATCACAAATCAGGATATTATAGGCGACATCCATTTCGTCACGATCTCTCCGGATGGAAACACAATCGCTATCGGAGATTATGAGGCAGCACACCTCTTCAACGCAAATACGGGGAAACATAAAATCACATTTGAAGATGATGGCAAAGGAGCACTGTCCGTCGCATTTTCACCCGATGGAAATACGCTCGCAACTGCCGGGAGTGTGGATAATACTATCAAGTTATGGAACATACAAACACAAAAACTCAGAACAACGATTATAGGGCATACCTCATCTGTTTCGTGTCTAACATTCTTACCGGACAAAAAAACTATCGTTTCAGGGAATAGAGGGGGGCTGGCATACTTATGGGACACTCACACGAAAAAACATACAGCAACACTCGGTATACTTGATTTTGGGGATATTATTGACATCGGGGTCGACATAGATAACAACGCTATCGTTACCGCAACCCGATATGGAATAGTGAAACGCTTCGATGCCAGCAAACGCTTGGCACACATCAGAATACCTAAAAAAACACTCGGCGATGGACGTCACGCATTCCCTACTATCGCACTTTCACCAGATGCCAAAACGATCGCTACAGCACCATGGCATAACAAGCCAGTTCGATTATGGGACACACAAACAGGACGAAAAATAACAACGCTCAAACAAGACGATACACTACAAGTCTACGCTGGACAATTTTCACCCGATGGCACAACGCTTGCTACATCCTATCATGGAACAACAATACACTTATGGGATATTCAAACAAGCAAAATCAGGACAACACTGAAAACACCTACACCCTTCTTAGTCAGTGATAATGTCATGGCATTTTCACCCAATGGCACGCTCTTAGCAAGTATCGGAGAACGCAATACTGTCCGAGTATGGGACATCAACACAAAAAACGAAAAAATCGTCATAGAAATACCGAATAAGCGGGCAACCTGCATCCGATTCTCACCCGATGGCACACTCATCGCTATCGGAATATCTAATGGAACTACACTGTTATATCACATATCCATACAGAAAAACATCGCAACACTCAAAGGACATACATCAGGTGTGAACGCTGCCACTTTTTCGCCAAATGGAAATATACTTGCCACCGCCAGCAACGATGGAACTATACTTTTATGGAAAATACGATGAATTAGTAAAGTCGAAATTAAGATAATTTTATAAGTATAACGCATTATTGAAAATTCTACCTCTTTGTCTATGCATGATTCTTCCTGGTGCAATTGAGCTGTCTTCTTCCTTCCAAAACCTACCCAAATTCATATCGCCCGCGGTACGTTAATTATTTTTGGTACGTACAAAAACGTGGTACCGAAAAATGAAAAGTGCGCGGGACCCAATAACCATATACCTTTACAACCTATTTAAAATTTTTAGATGACAACTAACAAGAATCCAGTGACAACTCACAGGAGTGAGGTGACAACTCATCGGAATTTGGCGCACGTTTGGGTTGGTGGGAAGTCGCAAAATTTTTCACCTATCGCGCGAATGCTCCGAAAATTGCGGTTTTAAATTCAAAATAAGCGAATTTTGCGATTTTTTCACCGAAAATACCTCAAAATAGGCGTGCGCCTGCAACACCGATAGCCCATCCGACTTCGGATAGGCATGTTGACTCTTTCAATTGTGTTTCGTTAGAATCAATTCTGATTTTTACCAAGTGCTGCTAACAGGCTTTTATGAATCTGAAGGCACATCTCAAAATCAGCTTTCATTGACTTGGGCATCTCCTGGGCAATCCTGTAGTCTGAAGCAGGACGGAAAGGCTTCTTTTTATCTTCACGATACTCGTAAACACCGGTATCAACATTCACACGCCACTCTTCGTTGAAACTATAACGCAACGGGCCTTCAGCCCGCATATTCCGATACGTCCATTCCTGTTCAGGTTGACGCTCGGTGCGTTTCGCTGGCGGTTTCGGAAATAACTGGTAGACCTGTGCTTCATGCGGACGACGGGAATGCTTCTTCAACATACCCGCATCTATCAACTGCTTGATATATTTACAGATGTCAGATGTGCCAAAACGCGTCCACTTGCGAAGCTGTTTAATGCTGATAGGTGCCGTTATGCCGGTGCACCAGTCCGATTCAAGTTTCATTAACATCCATATTATAACAGCCTTCCAGTGAATATCACCAGCCATCAGACGCTCAAATAAACCACCATAACCACGAGGCATCGCACACTTAGAAGGTCTGCCATCTTTGTCTAATGGAACCAATTCATCTTCGCAAAGATGATGCTTGAGTTCAAACTTGCTAACCTTATGTTTACCAGAAAGACGCTTCATCCATTTCTTGTTACTCAAACGAGAAAGTGCCTGCTGCACATACTGGTGGGATACCGCAAACAACTTACCAACATGACGGATTGAAAGCGAATGAGATATGCCCCAGTCCCAGTTGGAAAACGCATTGTAGCATTGATAGATCGCCGTATCAAACGCTGTTTCCGATCCTTCCATCAACGCGTTTAACAAGCTAAATGTGCCAAACGGAACTTGCATGGTATCTTTCTGCGTTTCAAGAAATATCGCAGGACGAGATGGTTCGACCGGCTCATCGTTTGGGCAGTTGTCATAGGTGTCGGGATATATCCTGCTTTCTTGAACCCGATCATTCAAAATAGCCGTTTTAACCATGATTTTCCTCATATTTTGAGGCATTAAGAGTATTTCAGAGAAAAAAGTGAAAAAAAACTTGTTTTTTATTTTTCTATATGTTATACTCTTAACATCCTGTTTTAGCAGTATCTTGTTATAGCAGGTAACCGATTTTATAAGACTGCCGTGTCCAAAAAATCGTGCCGAACACTGCTTGTGTAGACCCAAGGTAATTTTTTTTGTTTAAATGCCTTGGGTTTCGGCATTTAAACAAAGACTATTGTAATCACATGTTTTCCCGAACATGAACATGTTACTATTAAATCCCAATTTTAATCCAATTAAAAATTCATTAAATTTACATATTTTTGTAAAAAAATCGTCAATTTAGAGAAAATTAGTGAATTAATCACGATTAAGGCTCAAAATTGATCGTTATTATACCTTTTTCAGCGAAGTTTTTAGTCCGCCTCTGTCCCAAATGTATCGATGCAAACGAAGATGTATTCTTCTGCAATAAATTATACTGCAATGTCTGAAGAATGCATCGGTAAATTTGGTCGTGGGAACAATAGATATCTAATAGATATCCAATAAGTTTGCAGAAAATAGAGTGGTTTTCGCTTTGGTTCTACTTCAACTTAGATGTTTTTGCTGAGGATATGCTTACATGTAAGATTTTATTACATGCTTACATGTAAGATTTTATTACATGCTTACATGTAAGCGCTGCTTTTATATGAGTTGTGTTTACGTACTTACATGCGAGTTGTGATTATATGATTGCATGTGTGCTGTGCTTACATGTGAGTTTTGCTTATAGAGAATTGATCAGAAGATAAGGTCATCACCGCTTACCTCGGACAAGTCTAATGCCGAAGGAGTCCCCATTTTGAGTTTCTCGACACAAATCTCGTCCCACGTCTGTGGAGTGCAGGGAATGCTAATCGGCAGTTTGTGCGCGAAGGACGCGGATTTTATTGTCTGAATCGCGGAAAGCGCGGAGAACACGGAAAACACGGATTGGTAATCTGTTACATCAGATAATCCGATAAGGTAAGTGTTTTTTGTTTTGCTGCTATGGTTGTGGAGGTGTTAGTAGTGCGACGATTTCTTTGGTAATTGAATGCCAGATATCCGATCATCTCAACTATTTTCACAAACCCAGGACTGTATATGATCGGCGATGACCACAATATCGTTTATTGATCCATCCGCAATTTCATTACCTAACTCGATAATTGAATCATTGATGTCTTCACGCAACTTACAACCGTTCAATTCTAAAAATTTGTGCGCGCACGTTAGACCGATCCGTTTATTTCCATCAAGAAATATATGACTTTCAATAATATGACGGGCATATACAGCAGCTTTTTGGTATAGAGTCGGATAATATTCTACATCACCATATTTTGCACTTACTACCTCGACTAAATAGTCTAACTGTTCTTCATGCAAAAACTTATAGTTCCTCACCTGGGCCTCGGCAATAATTAGGATGTCCTCAATTGTCAAATATTTCATAAATTGCCGAGAGTCTTCCATGCGCGATCGTAATCTTTCAGTATTTTGTCTAAGGCAATGAGAGAGTCATATTTCATGCATCTGGCAATAGCGAGGTCTAATTTAGCCTTCTCGCGCTTTTCGAGTCGTAACAAGGCTCCACCGCGATAGTAATATGCCTCAGCAAAATCGGGGTTGAGTGCTATCGCTTTAGAATAGTCAGCAATAGCAAGTTCTACCTGACTTTTTTTCGCATAAGCTAAACCGCGATTTTTGTAGGCAATCGCATTATAGGGTTTAAATTCAATTGCCCTATTATAGTCTGCAATGGCTTGGTCAACATCGCCTTTGTCCTCGTAAATCGTCCCCCGGTTGATATAGGCATCGGCATAATTGGGTTGCAGTTCTATTGCTTTGGTAAAGTCTTGAATAGAAAGGCCTAACTCACCTTTAAAGTTATAAGCAGTACCTCGGTAGTAATACACATCGGCATGGTCTAGGTTCAGTTCTATTGCTTTATTGAAATTTTCAACTGCTAAATCGTCAAAATTTCCTTTGAAGAGATAAGCAAGACCGCTATAGTAATATGCACCCGAATGGTCTGGATCAAGTTCCAATACCTTGTCAAAATCTTCAATAGCCAAGTCATAATCCTTTATTCGCAGATAAGCAATTCCGCGATGGAAATAGGTATCCGCATCGTCAGACTTCAACTCTGTGGCTTTGGTAAAGTCTGCAACCGCTTCGTCAAAATTGCCTTTAATAGCTTTAGCGCGTCCTCGGTGGTAGTAGGCTCTAACAAAATCAGACTCAAGTTCCAGTGCTATGTTATAATCTTTAATTGCCTTATCAAACTCTTCTTTATCTGCGTAAGCAGTTCCGCGATTGCAATAGACATAAGGATCATCAGGGTTGAGGTTTATCACCGAGTTAAAATCATCAATGGCGTTGTCAAAATCACCATTGTAGGAGTAAAGAATCCCACGCCTATGATAGGCATCAACATGCTTGGGATCCAGTTCAATTACCTTGCTAAAATCATTGATTACCTTGTCAACCTCGTTTTTATTAGCATAAGCAAGTCCGCGATGATAGTATGTCTCAGCATCTTCTGGATTCAGTTGTAATACTTCAGTATAATCCTTAATAGCGTTGTCAAAATCGCCTTTTTCGCTGTTAATAAAACCGCGAGCGTAGTAAATATCAGCATCGTTAGGATTGAGTTTTATCGCTTGAGTAAGATCAGCAATGCCTTTGTCAAAATCCCCTATAGCCCCATAATGGCCTCCGCGGATTCTATATCCCTCAGCATTGTCAGTTTGGAGTTCTATGAACATGTTAAAATTCACAATAGCGTTATCAAAATCACCTTTTCTACTGTAATTGACTCCGCGGTTGTAGTAGTCAGACGCATTTGGTTCCAACTCGATTGCAGTCGTAAAATCCGCAATAGCATTCTCAAAATCATCTTTATGATAGTATACCTCTCCGCGATCACGATATAATCTGGCGACATCAGGTTTCAGTTCAATTGCCATAGTTAAATCATTTATAGCTATATCAAAATCATCTTTGTAATAATAGGCAAGTCCGCGGTTGTAGTAGGCATCAGCAAAATCGAGATAGATATCTATCGCCTTGTTAAAATCTTCAATAGCCTTCTCAAATTCACCTTTCAGGTAGTAAACAAACCCGCGATCATTATATGCCCTGGCATTATTAGGTTTCCCATTTATAAATGTGCTAAAGTTCTCAATAGCGTTGTCAAAATCACCTTTGTCACGGTAAGTAACACCACGGGCATGATATGCATCAACAAAATCTGGATTCAGGTTTATCACCTGGGAAAAGTCTGCAATACCTCTGTCAAAATCGCCCTTTATACCGTAAGCAATCCCGCGATGGTAATATGCTGTAGCAAATTCAGGATTTAGAGATAGTGCCATGTCGTAGTTTTGAATGGCCTGATCTACTTCCTCTCTACGAGCATAAACAGCAGCGAGCGTACAATAGGTTAAGTCAGAATCTGGGTTAAGTCGTATTGCTTTGTCCAAGTTAGCAATAGCTTCATCAAAATCACCTTTGAAGTAATAAACAAGTCCACAAGTATTATATGTTTCAACATTATTAGGTTCTAGTTTTATTGCATAGGTAATGTCTGCAATAGCGTTGTCAAAATTGTTCTGCATTCCGTAAGTAAGCCCGCGAAGGCGATATACCTCAGCATCGTCGCGGTTTAACTCTATCGCTTTAGAATAGTCATCAATGGCTTTATCCAAATTGCCTTGCATTCCGTAAGTAAGCCCGCGAAGACGATATACTTCAGTCTCCTTTGGTTCAAGTTCTATCACCTTGGTATAGTCCTTAATGGCTTTGTCAAATTCTTTTCTAAGTCCATATGCATATCCACGATTGTAGTAGGCAGCGGCGAAATCGGAATTCCGTTGTATTGCTGCATCAAAGTCATCAATGGCTTTGGAGTACTCACCCTGATTAAGATAAACATACCCAAGATTATAATGGGGATCAGCCAACTCTGGTTTCAAGGCTATTGCACATTTATACTCTTTTATAGCGGCATCAACCTCACCTTTACTGAGATAAGCTATCCCACGGTTAACATAGGCATCAACATAACTTGGTTTGATTTGAGTCGCAGTGTTATAGTTCTCGATTGCCAAGTCAACTTCGCCTTTGTTCTGATAAGTGAGACCACGGTTGTAATGGGCTTCAACAAACTCTGGTTGCAGTTCTATTGCCTTGGTAAAGTCTTCAATAGCAAGGTTATACTGCCCTTTGATACAATGAGCCATCCCGCGGTTGTTATATGCCTCGGCATTGTCGGGGTTCAGATCTATCGCTTTGGTATAGTCGTCGATCACTCGCTCATAATCATCCTTGCTGGTATAAGCATTCCCACGAATCTGATAGACTTCCGGATTATTGGGATTCAATTTTATTGCTGTATCATCATAATCTCGGTTCTCATGTTCAAACTCACCTTTTTCATCATAAGCAAGCCCTCGATAGTTGTAGACCTCGGTCAAGTGTGGTTGTAGTTTTAGTGCGGCGTTGTAGTCTTGAATTGATCTATCAACCTTACCTGACAGATGGTAAAGACGACCACGATTGAAATAGACATCAGCAGAATTAGGTTCCAGGTCTATTGTCTTAGTAAGATGATCAGATGCCTTTAAAAAATGCTTGATTTTTTCTGCAGGGAGCATTGTTTCATCCCCAATATCTTGAGACTTTTCACTTCCCTTCAATTCTGGGTCCAAACTCCAAGGATTTGTCTGACTTTCAATGAAACCGTCAATTTCCAATATTCTATTTTGTTCAGTTTGTTGAACACTCATTTGCTTTTCTCCACGATGGCGATTTCTTCTTCCGTTAAATTATACAACGCATACACTAACATATCAATCTCATTTTCAAGGGAGGAAGTGTCGGCATCTGGGTTGGTGTGTTTTGCTGCAAGGATTTCGTTGACAAGATTGGTAATAGGAAGTTTTTGAGCAGGGACAATATTTGGAACACAGATTTGACTCAAAAAGATACTGAATCCCCGAGATCCACCACTTCCCAATGTGTTTGCAAGTCTCGAATAATACCAGCCAACAAGTTTTGAATTGAGCACGCCGCATAACCAAGTTTCCTCTGTAGGTATAAAATAACAGGTATTATTACAGTAAGACCCAGATGTATCTACAGTGAAACTTAGCTGCCGGAAAATATCGGGATAAATAATTTTTATTTTCTCAAATTCGGCGTAATAAGCAATTTGATCTTGTGTTTCAAACCATTTGTTTCCTGTTTTCTTACGAGATTTGGTGCCATCAGGAAGTGTTTTTCCCACTTGCTCTAACCGATCTCTGCCATATTCCAGAAGGAAGTTTTTAACAGCAGGATAGTTGTCAATGTTCAATTTAACAGCAGGAAAAGTTGATATTATATATAATCCATTCCATTTTGCATGGTAGCGTTTGATGTCTTTTCCACGTAAAACGGGTTTGATGATTTCAACAGACTTTGGGTCTTGTGCTATCAGTTCCTCACGCTTAGTCTCGTCTATGATAAACGCTTCGTTACAACCTGTTTTAATTCCCATGTTAATCTTTATATCCCAGTCCTTTAGCGGAACACCGACCTTCTCTATTTTGCGTTTCAGGTTAAGTTCAGCGAAGGAGAGTATCGCCCACGGTTCACCTTCTTTGAGTATCTCCATATCCACGCCATTATCGATCAGATACTGGGCAATATTACCGGTCTGTCTGTCAAAATCCGTAACAATAGTTGCGGCTCTAAAGGAAGTGGTAGCATCATCAAAGACAGTCTTGTTTTGTAGTAGTATAATGTTCGTGTCCACAGTTGCATCAAACACATCTGGTCCCATATCCAGAAGTTGAACAGGTTGTGTGTGTAATATGAAATAATCTCTCAACTTTTTGCCATACCCAGCGCGCATCCACTTGTTAGATGTGATAAAGCAGAGATGCCCTCTGTTTTTCAATAGTTTATATCCTTTTTCATAGAACAGGCAGTAAATATCTCCCATCCTTGTAAAAGTGTCAAACTTGCATGGTTGATACAAATCTGCCAATCTGCCACCATCCTTTTGCAGTTGAATGTAAGGCGGGTTCCCAATAACCATATCAAACCCTTTTGTAATCCCAAACATCCATTCAGGGTCAAACCAATCAGCCGTAGCGTTTTGGTCATAGATATCCCATTGGGCAATTTTTTGAGCATCATCTTCAGACATACCGAACCCTGCCAGTTCTGCTGCCAATGCTGTACGTAAACGTTCGTCTTTTTCCTTACATTTACGTTTCCGTTGACGCGTAGTGGCGTGGAAATGCTGTTCACGATTATCACGCAGTTCAAGTTCTAAATTTATTGCCTTTTCACTCTTTAGTGTCAGTTGCGCTTTGAAGCCTATCAATGTATTCGCAGCAATAAATCGCGTCTCTAAGTTCGGTAGCGGTTTTATGCCGAAGTTATCAGCGTTTCTGTCCGACTCCTGTTCAACCGCAAGCGATATGAAGAATCGGAGTTTGGCAATTTGGCACGCAATCGGTTGGATGTCTACACCGAAGATGCTATTTTGAATCAGATATAACTTCCGTCCGAAGTCTGAATCTCGGTAGCGTTTGAAAGTGTCGTCAATTTCGTGTAGTTCTTCACGACGTTCTTGGTCATCCTGTGTATCAAATGCTTCTGCGGCGCGTTTTCCAGCGAGTTCCTTTTGCAATGCTTCCCAACGTGTGTTATCTGGGTCAAGCCGTCTGAGTGCGAGCGTCAGTTTGTGCAGCACACCCATCGGAAACGCCCCCGAACCTACGGCTGGGTCCAATATCTTGAGTTCAGAGATTGCCCGCACAACTCTCTGAGCATCGGTGCCATCTAACCTTTTGTCAGGGTTGTCATACATGTTTGTATAGTCAAACAGATACCGCAGTTTGTCATCACTGATATTTTCATCGGCATCGGTGGGTTGGCATTTTTGAGATAGCGTCGCGATCAACGCCTCCTCTGCCATATAGTCAACGATAGCGCGTGGCGTGTAGTAGGAGCCGGTCTGCTTTCGCACTGTCGCCCCTGTTTCCGGGTTGTATGCGGCGAGCAGATTTTCGAACACCCTACCGAGCAGTTCGGGGTCAAGTGCGACTTCCTGATCTATCGGTGTGTTTTCCTCAACGGTGAATTTGTAATGTTCAAGTAAGGGGAGCAATCCTCTGTTTTCGTCAAAAAAGAAGCGGTTGGGAATGCTTAGCTTGTGGTATTGATTATCAGAAAAGCAGTCTATTCGGTAGCTATTTTCGCCTGTCGCTTCCCAAGTATCCAAACAATCGAACAAACCCCCGTTGATGAAAGGTGTTTGTGCAAAGAGTGCCATAAGGTTATCGGGGTCTTGCATCTGTGCTTTGTAGCGGTATCGAGAGAAATCGCGGTTGGTGGTATAGCCGACGGTGCTAAACTTGCGTTTGTCTATCTCGGTGTTCAACGTCGCGAAAAAGAGGTTTTGTAACACGACACGATAATATGAATCACCGTCCTCAAGGTCTTCCTCTTTTAGCAGGTCGGGGACTTTATATCTGTTAAACAGGTCATCTGCCACCAATCCTTTCTCCTTGATAAACCAGATAAAGAGCAAGCGCGTGATGAGGCGGATGACGTGTTCCTCTCGTTTGATGACGCGGTTCTCGTCTGTGGGGAACTTCACATCCTCATCGTCAACAGCCCATTCATACCACGCAAACAGCTTCCGATAGAACTTTTTATTGAGCTCCTCTGTATCTAACTTCGCGAGCCATGCTGCCAGTAGCCCGTCGAAGTTTTGCGGTTTTCTGTTGTCATCCATCCATTTAATACACTGTTCAAGTGAGAGTTCGGAGAGGATATCCAGATGTGCGCGGTGCGGGTTGGCAAGCCGGATGTCTTTGATGAGAGTAACCTGTCCTAACACATCACGATCCGCGTCCGTTTCACTCGGACGGCGATCCGCAAAGGCAATCGTTAGATGTTCTCCTGCGCGAAATATAATCACAGTCGGGGCGAATAGCCGTTTGTTGATCTCTCGTGTGAACTCGGCATATTTGGTGCGGGAGTAGTCGTTATTTTTCAACTCAACCGCACAGAATAGGAAACTTTGGTTGTTCCCTTTATTAAATGTGGCGGGATCAAGAAGTGTCAACTGCCGTTCATCAACAATTTCGTCTTTTGTAAATTGGAAAATGATTTGTGCAGATTCCGCGTTATCACGGAAATGCTGTTCAGTTTTGGTGTTTGGGTGCAGTGGTGGGAATTCGTCAAAAAAGTCGCCTACAGTGCCAGATAGTTCAAGGGTGAGTTCACTGCGGTAACCCAGAGTAGATAGGAGGTCTTTTGATTTTTCCAACAGATCGCTGGTGTGCATTGCTGCTAAGGCGGCTTTAATATCGTTTTGGTTCATATATTGTATTCCTTTGAAAACCGGTAGGAGCGATCTCCGAATCGCGACCTATACACCATCATCTGGTAGGAGCGATCTCCGAATCTCGACTAAATACTTTGATAGTCGGGAATCCAAATCAACGGTATGAATGCGCGTTTGGCATTCCCCGGAGTTCCCTCCTACAAATAAGAGGGATTCACGCAATCACCAACCACGTCACCAATTTGAAATCACCACTGTCTTTCGGAGCTTTAGATGCTGGGGTAAGTTTGGTGTCGCGTGGACTACCGCTTCTGATACTTTGCGTCTGTGTCCTCGTATGCGACCGTGTGATATGTGCAATAACCGCATCCAAAAGCTTATTGTAGTGCTCCATGTTATCACCGTATTCCGTCTCCTGGTCAAACCACAAACACAAATCATCTATCGCGTCCTCCTTGCCAACAGCAGATGCCTCAAACAGATCCAACACCTGCTTTGCATTGATACACCCGTAACGAATATCGCCGCTGTTTCGGATATAAACTGCATAGTAGGGATGGATGGGACTGGCGGTTTTCTCCTGTCTGTTTTCGCTGGCATTTTCTAAACGTAAAAAAAAGATAACACCTTTTTCAGTAGGATTACTTTCGTTGTTCGTAACAGCGTAAGCACCTTCGGGCGTTGCCTCAAGTTTCGCCCTATTTCTTTCGAGATATTTCAGCAGCTGCGCAAAGAAATAATCCAACGTAAAATCGCTCAACACCACACCATCAGAGAGGTCATCTAAATCAAGGACATCTTTACGGAGCTGCGCCAGCTGCTTATCACGGAAATTGAGTTCCATCTGTGCCTGTTCATAAGTCAATTCGTTCAATGGGTCATCATCACCGCTGGCGGTTGCATCAGCAAGTGCCATACGGGATTCAACACGATTTCGTAGCCGCAAATACACCTCCATATCTTCGGTGGGCCAGTAGTTAATCATCTTTATCTCTGTGTTACGAGTGCCGATGCGATCAATACGTCCGAACCGTTGAATGATACGCACAGGATTCCAATGTATATCATAATTGATCACAGTATCGCAATCCTGAAGGTTTTGCCCTTCAGAAACGCAGTCCGTAGCGATGAGGAGATCAATGTTGTCGTCTGTGTTTTCCTTGCGCAACCTGCCCCACGGTGCGAAGTTTGTGAGAATAGCGTTAAAGTTGTTTTGACCGCAGGTTGTCCGTGTCCTGTCGCCCGAAACCATTGCCATCTCAAGTCCCAACTCCGAGGCAAGTTCAGATAAGTTTTCATACAGATATTCTGCAGTGTCTTTGAAGGTAGTGAAAATGAGTAACTTACGATTTATGTTCCCTTCCTTGTCTTTCCTCGGATTTCGCAATTTATTCCGAATATCTGCTTTAATCTCTTTCAATTTTCCATCTCTTTTGGGTGTGATGGATTTGACTTTATCCCACGCCGCCGTTAAGGTCGCTTTATCCTTGAGAATGTCCTGTTTCCAACGGGTGCAATCCAATTCCTTTAGGTGATACGGATTTCTGGCACGATTGATCAAAAACTCCTCATCGTCTTCATCGTCATCGGGAAGGACATCTGCTTGTGCGTCGGGTATATCTTTGCTCTGCTCAAAACGTTCTATTTTCTTTAACATATCATCATGTTTGGTGATGGTGCGCGCAAGGGTTTCGGAGAGTGAGTGCGCAGAACTTTCCAGACGTTTGAGGAAGTTGGTCTGCATCATTCCGATGAGGAATTTCTCTCTATCCTCCTGATTAAAACGGAGTTGCTCTTTCTCATCTGCCAACCGTTGTTTTGCTGTTTCACTCACAACATAACTGGAAGGTCTATAGATGCTTAATTCAAATTCACCGATCTGGTCTGCCAATGCCTGATATGAGAGTTCACCTGACAAGTCGGTACGTGGATGGCGATTTGTCGGTCTTTGGGGTTTGGGAAAGTTACCGATTTTTTCTATCTCTTCGGCATAGTATTTTTTGATAAGTTTACGAGAACGCGCAATAGACACGCCACCGAGGAGTTGGAAAAAGTCTGCACCTAATGTTTTGAATAATTCTGTTTTATTTCTTGTCCCTTCTTCTTCCCACGTTTTGAACGCTTTCTGTGTTTGTTGTATTAGGTTACGGATATTACTGATTCCTAAAGTATTTCTAAAAACATCCTCGCGTTTTTCAGTCATCAGATATATCTGGTTGCGGAGGTCGGTGAGTGAAGTATTCACCGGTGTAGCGGAAAGCATTAGCACTTTGGTTTTTGTGCCTTCCTTGATGACTTCTTCCAATAGTCGGGAGTAGCGGGTATGTCGGAAATTACCATCTTTATCCTGACGCGGTTTGCTGTCGTTGCGGAAGTTGTGTGATTCATCAATGACGATGAGATCAAAACTACTCCAATTGAAATTATCCAAGTTCACGCTACCGGATTCTCCGGTGTATCGCGACAGGTCTGTATGGGATAGGACGGTGTAAGTAAATTTATCATCAAGAAATTCGTTGGAGGCTTGTGCGTTGTACGCTGGATAGAGTGCCCAATTCTCGCGCAGTTTTTTCGGACAGAGGACAAGTACGCGTTCGTTCCGCAGTTCAAAGAACTTGATAACTGCCAGTGCAGTGTATGTTTTTCCTAAACCGACACTATCAGCCAGGATGCACCCGTTGTGCCGTAATAACCGAGCAATAACACTTTTCGCACCATCTTTTTGGAAGTCATACAGCTTCTCCCAAATTTTCATATCATACAGATGGACATCTTCAAGGGTTTGTTCATTTGTTTGTCGGGTCTCAATCTCTTCACGGAAAAGTTCGTATAAGGTTTTGTAATAGATGAGTTCTGGTGGGTGATCTTGCCCTATCTGTTTCAATTTTGCCAGCACTTTGTCTTTTACATCTTCAACCAACTCATCGTTATTCCAGAGTTCATCGAACCACGCCTTGAGGTCTGTGCGGTCACGATCGCTATCTACCTCCAAGTTGAGTTCAATGTTACTGCTATTTGAACTGAGTCCGAGACCACGCACGGTAAAGTTGGAGCTACCCAAGATGGCTTTGTCAACACCGTTATTGTTGATATGATACATTTTCCCGTGTATCAGTTTTGATTCGCGTGTCGTACGGATTTCTACCTTCTTTTTTATCCATTCGGCACAAGCTCTGGCAATCGGTTTCTGGCGGAGTTGCTGATTGAGTGCTAAGCCTGTATCTGTTATGTCAAACGCTTTTTTGTCTCTATTATTTGGGTCCATCCGTTTGACAAAATCGGGGTCGCCAAAAAGAAAGCGGAGTCCCTTTATTTTCTGCAAGTGGTGTTGCATCTTTTCGTAAGCATAAATGGTGAAATAAGCGGATACGATGGAGAGTGCAGAACCGTCCTGGATTTCCTGTTCTAAAAACTCGTGGACTGTGGCGCGAAGTAGGTTGTCTCGGATACCGGACTTTAGGGATGGATTGTTATCTGACACGTCAAAGCCTCTGTTTGTGGTAAAATATGGGATTTAGTGTATCACAATTAGCCAAAAAATCAAATACCATTCTCGCATGTCATCAGTGCTTATAAGTAAACACTGATGACATATAAAAATTAATTACATGTAAGTATGAAAGCATTAATTACATGTAAGCATTTAGGTAAGAGATGAAACAGATACCTCTGGGATGTTGCTAAAACTCCTTGACACTACCCACAAAATAATGTATACTTTGTAACAGACACCAGAAGTAAAATAGCAGCCGAAAAAGGAGTAGACAAATGGCATCTGCTAAGATTCTCGATCATGGACAGATAACCATACCTAAAGAAATCCGAGATAGTTTAGGTCTTAAGAAAGGTGATGTCATGGAAACGCAGCTTGTAGGTGAGTGTGTAGTTATAACTCCGAGGCGGTTGACAACACCGGAGGACTGGAAGGGACTTCTAAAAGTAATGAGTAGTGTCCACGAGCAAAATAGAGGTATCAGCGAAGAAGAAGTTTATCAAGATGTCCAACGCGCAGTTGCAGAGCTTCGACAGGAAGACTATGACAAACAAAAGAAAACTGCGCATTGTCCTTGATAGTGTTGTTGCTGTGAGTGCGTTCCTAACCGAAGGGTTGGCAGCTGATATGGTGTCTCGATGTCAGGAAAGTGTTTATCTTTACACGACAGATTCCCAGAAGAGTTCATGCACATTCTGAACAGACACAGTACACAATAGACATCCTTTTAAGCGATTGGCGGTTTACCTTTACGCTCAAAAAAGGTGTTCAAGGCATCTCCTAATACCTCTTGAAGGTTTTTATCTTCCTCCGCAGCGATCACTCGCAACTGCCGATGCACCTCTGGCGCAAAATATCCAGAGATATTTTTCTTGCCGCGGCGAGATGGCGCGATCTTCTCATTGACAGATGTTGACTCGGCGGCTTCGCTTGTGCTTGTTTCCTCATGTTCTTCATTTTCCTTAAAAACCTTTGCGAGATTCACTTTTTTGTTTCCTGACATAATTGCCTCCTATATATCCATTTCACTTGCCAAGTATGCGTATAATGCTTGCACCTCATGTGATGCTTTTCCGCTTGGTTCAAACTCCTGTGCCGCAAGCCCCGCGTTGTATGCATGCACATAAGCGATCCGATGTCCAAGTTCACACGGTGCACACGGCACATCGTAAATACCAACTGCTTCTCTTGCCTGTGCTGTTAGATCGCCACGCGGAGGCACACTGTTGAATACTATTCGTGCTGGTGTTTTCGCCAAACGGATAACATCTATTGTTGAGCCTATTGCCTGTAAATCTATAAGTGCCGGCTTACACGGGATGACCACCATTTCAGCAGCACGCGCTGCATCCAAAGCAGAGGCTTCAGTGTGTGGGGCGGTGTCCAAGATTGCGAACGTCGCACCGTTGTCTGCTGCGAGTTGCAGTATTTTGGGTAATCGCTCCGAGTGCGTAGAGATCACCGCGGGGGTATCTCCGTTTCGATTATCTCCCCACTTTGCAGCACTTACCTGCGGGTCGAGGTCAATTAACGCAGTTGTGTGCCCTGCCTTTTCCGCAGCGATTGCGAGATTGGTCGCGATGGTAGTTTTACCTGTTCCACCTTTCCGAGACAAGATAGCAACCGTTTTCATTTGTATCTCCATGTTTACATGTTGCCATGTAAACACTGCTTACATGAAAGATATGTTTGTATGTAAGAAACGCTTATATGTAAGGGTTGGTTACATGTAAGGAATGTTGACATATAGGCATTGCTTACATGTGAGTTGTGATTGTTTGTCAGATGCGCTTACATGTAAGTTGTAGCCGTTGACATAAATTGTAAAATATAGTAGAATGCAGATGTTGGTTTGAATAATCTTCTAATCGCACCATTTTGGAACGAAACACCATCATGCGCATCCAAATCCTTGCAGACGTTGGCAAAGGTATTACTCTTCCTATCAACTACAACCACCTCCTCGTCGACGCAATTTACCGATTCCTCGCTGAATCCAACCCGGAATATGCCGATTTCCTCCACGAAGAAGGTTACCACGCAAATGAGAAACGATTCAAACTCTTCACCTTCTCACAACTCATGGCAGAACGTAGACGCATCACAGGCGAACAGATACATTTTAGGTCTACCTTGACCTGGTTTGTCTCCTTTACAGATTGCGGGTCTCGTGTTTACTCTGCTGAATATTTCCCATCCTACCATAATAATTTAGAAATGCTGACCCTTCTATTTGTCGCTGTATCAATGAGGTCAAACGTGTCGGTCATTGTATAAGAATACTCATTGCTTACATCTGGTTCAACTTTTCCCCGCAGTAGATAGGTGCCGCCAGTTTTTAATTTAGCGGTAAACTTTGATACAATCTTATGATGTGTCTCTCTGCCTTGTGAATAGTTTTTTATGAGAATATGAACAGACATATCATGGTTGCCGGATGCGACCAAAGTATCAGGAACAGAGATACCAGTGTTCCCCTTTATTTCATGCCGTAATGCGACTTTGCCATTGACACGAAAGACGATTAAACTCGCATGTTGAACCCATTTCCCTTGTGTATCGATCTGGATTGTCGCAAGTTCAGATATTGGTAGGTTCGGCGGTTTATATGCACGTTCTAATGTTAATATTGTGCACCCGCACATGAAAATCGGCATCAGCACGCATAAAAAATTGGTTGTCGAAACACGTCGTAGGTTCAACTGGTTACCTCCTTTTTTATTTAACTATACAATTCCTTTTTTTAAACGCAATTAGTAGTTTTGGACTTGGATTTTTTCAGTTTTTTTCAAGCGTTCCATTTGCGTCAGTGAACTAACATGCTTTCATTGATAAACTTTGAGAAGATGTCTATATTTCTATAGTTATACTTGTAGCAGGCTTCAGCAACGTAAAGCGGTGTGTATCCTGTTTCATAATGGTGATGTGAACCGAACCACGCACGCTTCAATAAAGACCAAAATCCTTCAATGGTATTTGTATGGGTATCCCCATCAGCAAACTGTTCATTGTGATTGATAACTGTGTGCTTCATTTCCTTGCCGATGAGTTTGTAAGCTTGATATTCGTCTGTTATCAGTTCAGCTTCCTTTAGGTTTGCGACACGGCGAATAAACTTGAGTATACTACGTCCTGTCAGTTGTTCAGCGACTTGTGCGACAACCTTACCGCCTCTTTGGATTGCACCGATAATCGCAGTTTTCTCTGTGCCACGACCGCGTTTACTCGGTTCGTCATCCTCACACTTGTTCGGTTTACGGGGTTTACCGCCAATGTAGGTCTCATCTGCTTCTATGATACCTTCAAGTAGTGCGCCTCCTTTCTTTGCCATCTCCGCGCGAATACGAGCCATTATGAACCATGCTGTCTTTTGGTTCAAATCTAAGTCGCGCGCCAGTTGACAGCTGGACAAACTCTTTTTCGCATTCGCAATCAGCGAGATCGCCAAAAACCATTTCTGTAACGCGACTTTTGTGCCGTGAAATACCGTCTCACAAGTGACCTTGAAAGTGGCGTGGCAATCGTGGCAATTCCAGCGTCCGAGGCGTCCTTCCTTCGTTTCTGTTCGCTTACCCACATGACTGTTTTCACAGTAGGGACATCCCAGTTTACCTTTCCAATCATTCCATAACCTTGATTAAGTCCATCAGCATATTCCTCTGAATAGGAGTTGCTTTTTCTGACAGATTTCTGATACAATATCAGATAAGGTTGAACCGTCAAAAAGCAACTCGCTTTTTTAGGTTTAATTAGGGGGCGGCAACCCCCTAACTTCTTATCTATATTATACCATACAAACCCAGTATACACAAGGGTTTATTAGACTTTTTCCAAAAAATTCTCAAGTCCAAAACTACTAATTGCGTAAAACAATACTGAAACATCTCATAGGTATTTTCCTTTTGTTGTGGTATCCAACAAAGTTCACATATTTGTTTGTCGGATACCTTAGATCTGGTTTACTTATGATCGTAGCCAGAAATGTTTCGCAACACTTGACATACCAGAACTAACTACCTTTCAACTTGAGTGTCACGCTTGCTATACCCCGAACACTTTTAATATCAAGAATCAAGTGGGATCTGTCTTGATTCTTCTCAAGAAACGTATTAAACGTTTGAACGTCAGTGATTTCTTGTCCGTTGACACCGACGATTAGCGCGCCAAGCGGAATAGCCGCTTTAGAGCCGGGTGAGGCTTCCTTCACTTTTTCAACGAGTACGCCGCGGTCCTGTTCTGTGAGATAAGCATATCTTTGATGATTGTTCTGTGCCAACTTTCGCACGGCTAACCCAAGCGTCTTCCAAGAAACAGACTCGGTATTCACTGTGCCTCCACGCAATTCAAGTGACATCTCAACAGATGGGACATTGATTGTAATTTCTTGTGTTTGACGCAATATTTTAAGAACATATTGCTGACCTATCATACTTTCTATTAGACGCATTTCAAACTCAACAAGTCTCGGCACGCGTTTGCCTTCGAATTCAACGATAATGTCGTGAGGTTTTAGACCATTTTGCGCAGCATCTGTGTTGGGTGCTACTTGCATAACTTCAATACCTTGTCCGACATCTCGCATCTGTGCGTCAAGATACCCCCGGATAATTCTACCATGCTTCATCAGTTGCTGTGCGATTGTATTCGCAAGATCACTTTCAATAGCTAAAGTAGCACCTTCGCCCGGATTGAGGGTTGTGATACCGATGACCTTCCCTTGCATATTCAATAAGGGGCCACCACTACTGCCGGGATTGATCCACGCATTCGTTTGGATGTAATTATAATGATATTGAAACAGGTTATTTGGCGGGTGAAAACAACGGTCTTTGCCACTGACAATCCCTGTTGTTACCGTATTTCTATACCCCATAGGGTGCCCAATAGCGATCGTAAATTGTCCGACCCGCATCTGTGCCGAATCAGTTAGTTGAAGAAACGGAAAGGGTGCTGGGCGTTCAATCTTTAGTACCGCAACATCCGAAATTTTATCACCCCCTATTATGTCTGCCTCAAATGTGCTGTCATCAAATAACGCCACGATGACGCTTTTGGCACCCTCTATCACGTGTTCATTCGTTAGGATATAACCGTCTTTATGAAAAATAAAACCGGACGCAGCACCGGATGGGTGCATCTCTTTATGCACCTCATCTTCCGCTTTTATAACGGTAACGCTGACAACCGCAGGCATACTCTGATCTACTATTTTCGCAATCGCTTTTTCAAAAGCACCTAAAATCTCAAACTCGTTCGGTGTTTTGTCTGCTAACGCAGGTGAAGTTAGAATCATCAAAAAAAGCAAAACTACATAAGGATATGTTCTTCTTTTCATGGCAGCACCTCTTTTGCTACTGATAATTGGGTTATAGACAAATATCAATACAGCACCGATTGCTGTATATCTTGCGAAATTTCTGGTCATATCGGGTCTCCTTGTCAAATCAGTCTACTTTGTCGTTTTTGGTGGTGGATAATGGCTCTCGGTGATTCTTGAGAAAGATTTTCATCTTTAGGTTCTTTCGCAATAAGGCAAGCAACGGTTTACGGTTCACAATAAGATTTCCGAAGAGGCTTAACTTTTTCGCAATAAGTAGATATGGGATTCAGAATCACTAAAGTTCGATTGAAAATTTACTTTTTAAAAACGCTGATAAACATAGTCGTAGACTACATTTATCAGCGTTTTTTTATTGACAAATTAGGTAAAAACATGCTATAATTATCGCAATGAAATTGGGAGGCTGCAACCTCCCAATTCAAGTGAAAATCCGAGTTGTCTATTTCTGATTTTCAAACCTTGCCAATACTATAGCATAATCCATCAGAAATAATCAACTCATAAAATCCCAAAGGAGTTAGATTGATGGATTTATTGACAGTTATGGAACAGTTTCCTGACCAAGAAACATGTATTTCTCACCTTGAAAAAATCCGATGGAGCGATAAACCCACTTGCACCCACTGTGGCAGTGTGGATATAGTGAGGAAAAAGGAGTCCGGCACGGGCAGAGTCGGCAGATGGCATTGTTCTGATTGCAAGGCAAGTTTTAAGGTGACACATGGCACGATATTTCACGGCACAAAGATTGCTTTGCAGAAATGGTTTTTAGCAATCAGTTTAATGTTGAATGCAAAGAAAAGCCTATCCACCCATCAACTCGCGCGTGACCTGAAACTGAATCAGAAAACGGCATGGCGTATGGAAACATGTATTCGTGCTGAAATGGCACGTAAAGGCGGTGCATTGCTACAAGGTATCGTAGAAGCGGACGAAACTTACATAGGGGGTAAACCTCGCAAGGCAAACAAAAAGGAAGACAGAGAACCCGCAAAGCGCGGACGTGGCACAGAGAAAACAGCAATACTCGGTGCAGTTGAACGTGGCGGAAAAGTCGTGGCAGAAGTAGCAACGGAATTGACAGGGCGCGTTATTTACAACTTCATAAAACGTTATGTCAATACCAAAGACTCGGAACTCATGACAGATGAATTCCATGCCTATACTACAATCGGCAAGGAAATGAAACATCAAATTATCAACCATCAAGAACAATATGCTGAAGGTGATACACATACAAACACGATTGAAGGATTCTGGTCACTGCTAAAGCGCGCATGGTATGGAAGCCATCATCACTACAAGGTAGCATATACACCGCTTTATGTAGCAGAGGCATGCTATAAATACAACTACAGAGACATGGAATCGGTTTTTCATAAATTCGTAAATGAAAGCATGATTTTGACTTGACAACCTGTTTCTCTATGTAGTATCCTATTAACATCATGAAACTTTGGTAGAGTATCTCACCCGCGCCACATGGCGCGGGCTCTACTAATACCGAGTGAGATCGGAAAAGTTTTGTGTGTAAAGTTTTCATGAATCAATTATTAACATAACCACAAAATGTAGTTTATAGCACTTTGGTAGTGCTATAAAACCAAAGTGCTATAAATGCTGGAGGTTACCAACAATGGCAACCAGCAGAGCGCAATACCGTCTAAAACGGGCTCAAGCACAAGCCAAATTGCGTAGAACTTTGAGTAAACTCAAAGCAGCAGAACGCGACTTAAAACGCGTTGCTAATAAAATACGCACACATAGGTAGTATTGCACAAATGAGGGTAGACATATTGTCTGCCCTCCCAACAAATTATAACACAGGTTCAATTCAATTAAAAGGTAATTTTATCCTTTTCTGAATAAGGATTATCTCCGTCTTTTCATTTTTGCCCACGATGTTGTGAGATGCCCGCGAGTCGGCACAAATTTAGGCGGTTCAGGTTTGGGAGTAGGTTCAACTTCAGGCTTTGGTTCGGGGTCAGGTGGCGTTTCTATTGGATTCTTTTGACGCGGACGCGAAGGTATAATAATATCTCTTAACGTTTGACTCAAAGCACCTTGTGTGTCAATGATACGGATCCAAATGCGGTTTTTATCTGCTTCTAATGCCCACCTATCAAAATCAAATCTGGCTGTTACTTTTGGTTGTCCATTCATATAATCCCATGCGACAACAGCGCGATCTGAAGTGCGCGCTATTTCTACTTGATGCACACCATTTGGACTTTGAATGTCTATATTCAACTTAATATCATCATGAACACGCATTATGGGATGGATTCTCGTTAATGTTGGTATCACACCTATTGGCTGCGGGTTATGGTTGAAATATGAACTCTTGTCAAGCCATCGTGCCTCATGATGTGCGAATCCATCGTCTCCAGCATTGCGTCCCATCACAAAATCAGGATTATCTCTGTGTTGATTATGTGATAAACCAAATACATGCCCAACTTCATGAACAACGACATCAAATTCCATGTTTCTTGTAGGAATAAGTGCATATCCGCCATTATTACCAGCACCCAAAAAACAACACCAAGTGCAATTCCACCTGTGCCATTATTATAGTGCTTTATGCCACCAATGAAAAAGATATTTGCATTCTTGTGATTGAGGAATTCTTTAGGAAGTTCAGGTTGCATGGCAATATGTGTTTTCGGTACGTTGCCATAGTGGTCGGCATTATGTTTGCCATTGATAGTGTGAACAACAATTTTATCGTTTACATCTTTTTCAATACGAAAAGTCTTATGTCCAAAACCATGCCTATCCATTTCACTGGCATAGAATTCATGGACATCTTCCATGCGATTACGTATTAAATCAGGCATATTTGGATCGTCAACGTCTGCAGGTTGGAAATAGATAACACGGGCTGTAAATGGGTCAAGGGCGTTAGAACTTACCGGAAATAAAACAAAACTTAGTAGCAACAGTGCAATAAAGCAAAATCGTTTTCTCATTGTAATTCTCCACAATTTATAAGTTTTACATTTTGATGTTCTCCAATATAAGTCACTGAATACCCTATTTCAACCTTTTAAAACAAGGAAGGGTATCCCTGGTGACGAAACCTAAATACCCAATTTACATTAGATATGGGATACCCATGCTCTCAATAGGTATTTAAGTTTCGTCAGTTGAAATCTTACTATTTTAAAAGGGAAATGTCAAATAAAAACATTAGGTGGGAATTATTAAGGTGTGATATAATGGTGAAAACTGAATCCCATATCTACTTATTGCGTTTTTTAATGAGGTATATTGTAACACATTTTTCAATTTGTGTCAAGTCGGTAAAACCGATTTTATCAGGTCAGGGCATTGACCTGTTCAGGAGGAAACGCTTACATTGACAAAAGTATAAAGATATGTTATAATGCATCATTAGCAGTGCTTCCCCGACAGAAACACTGCTAAATTTAAGTGCTGTGGGAGGTGTTTCCCGTGCCAATTACGAAAGCACGCATACGCCATAATTGAGCTATGCGTAAGATCAAGATACGCAGGACTCAAAGCCGTATAAAAGACATACAACGCCAGCTTAGTCGAATTGAACACTCAATCCGCATACGCTAACGGATTCCCACGCCACGCAGTATACCATAAAATCCGTTTTGGCGCAATGGTTGAAGATTTTTTCAAGTCACATTCTGCTATGGGGTGTCAAGGTATCGCCTTTTTCTCTTTGTCCAAAGCCTCGTGTCTGTGAAATGGAAGCACGCAGGTGTTCTAAGTGCGTCTTTTGTATTCGCATGGATTGTTGGATTTCTCAGTTTCTTGACCCCAGGTGGCTTAGGCGCCCGCGAAGGATTATTAGGTGTATTGCTCGCGAACTATATGTCCCCGATGCAAGCAACAAGTGTCGCTCTACTCTGTCGGGTTTGGATGCTCTACGGAAATAGTCTTGACAGGTATCGCTTTCTTATACTATCGGAGAAAATATTGACAGACTCTCAACGTGAAAATAATTTGACTATTTTTGACAAATCGTTTAGAATTTCTGACGAAGTCAAGATGAACCTTGCAAAGGAAAGACAACATGCTAAACTTGTTTTATCGCCGTATCTCGCCATTAGTGCGTCCATTCTTAATAACACTGTTTATTGTTGGTGTCCTCTTGTTAGGTGCGAATAAGCTGCTAACGGCAACCGACGATAGAATAGAATGTCCGTATGAGAGGTGTCCGAGAGTTCCCCCACCTGAATGTCCAGGGCACCCCGACCCGACCCCGTGTCCGGAGGTCTATGAAGATCCTTGTCCAAAACAAAAAGATAATCAATAATTGTTTGAGTTTCAACGTAACTCCATACTGTAGAACATCAAGATAATCAAGATAATCAAGATAAGAGTCATCCACAAAAGATAACGGTTACTGAACTAGCCGAGAGTATTTGTATGACAAAAGTTAGTGTAATCCTACCTACAAAAAATGTCGAAGAGTATATCGGCGACTTACTTAGCAGTGTATATCATCAAGATTATTCGGGCGAGATTGAAACCATTATTTTAGATTCCTCTAACGACAAGACTCCTGAAATCGCAAAACGCTTTCCAGTTGAGTTTATTCGCGTTGAAGAAGATAATTATAATTATGGTGGCACTCGGAACTACGGTGCGCGTATGGCAAGTGGAAATTACTTGATCTTCTTGTCGGCGGATGTTGTTATAAAAGATCCGCAGTGGCTCACAAAGTTGCTAATGCCATTTAAAGATTCTATGGTAGCCGGTGTATTTGGTAGGCAGCATCCGAAAAAAGACGCGAGTCCCATGGAAGAATTCTTTCTCCAATACTTTTATCCAACAAAGAATGATATACGAGAAATGGATGATCAAGGCAAGGTTCAACTGACAAATCTTATGTTTTTCTCCAATGCAAATTCTGCAATACGAAAGGATATTTGGGAAAAAATAAAACTACCAGAGATGTTGATGTGTGAGGATCATGAATGGGCAAAAAGGGTGTTGTTCGCCGGTTATAAAATTGCTTATACAAGTGAGTCTGTCGTGTATCATTCTCATAATTACTCTTTAAAACAGGTCTTCCATCGGTTCTTCGATACTGGAGCGACGTTACCGTATGTTTATCGTCATGAAAAGATAGAATATCCGAAATCAATTTTTATCATTGAAGGCTTAAAATATCTCAAAGCGGAATGTCAATACATAGTGAAACATGGCAAGGTAAACCGTCTTCCTTATGCCATGCTTTATGAGTTTATGAGGTTCTTGGGCTATTTCTTAGGAAGCAACCATAAGTATATGCCACTTTGGTTAAAAGTCATGCTCTGCAATAAAAAGAATCATTGGAAGAAGTACAACGATATTATTGTGGATTGAGGATAGCTCATAAATATAGGGAAAATGACAGTGTACAATAAGGTCTGGGACAAATGTGTACTCACTGCCGCAAATGAGTCCCAAGCGATTATCTACCGGCTCCAGCTCCAACGTCTCAAAAGGGCTGGCGTGCTTCATCCAGAGACAGAATACCTTGTCATTCCTGATCCCAATGGGGTACGTGTCGGTAGTGGTGGTGCAACACTTCACGTCCTCAGATATTTGAAAAGCATCGGTCAAGAAGCGAACGGAATAGACAGCCGTCTTCTTATACTCCATTCCGGTGGCGACAGCAAACGAATTCCCCATCAAAGTATTTTAGGGAAAATCTTTGCCCCGCTCCCATTTCCAAGGGACTCCATTTTTGAGGTGATGTCCAACTTTCTGACGTCCCTTGGTACTCAGATTGATGCGGGGATAGTTGTTGCATGTGGAGACACTTGGATACAGCTGAACGACTCAGACACTTCGTCTTCACCTCCCAATGCAATTGCATTCCCGAAAGACTCCGATGTGACAGGAGTTGTCTATTGGGGTTCTCCTGAACTGGGGAGTCGACACGGTGTCTATGACGTTGATCCTGATACGGGGAAAGTTCTACGTTGTCTACAAAAGTATCCCGCCAATAGGTTACGTGAAGCAGATGTTTGCAACCCTGATGATCGCGTGGCTATTGACACAGGAGTTTTACTCTTTTATCCCACTGCTGTTGAACAATTACAATCGTTGGGCGATCAGTTGACTGAAGATATTTCCGTTGATCTATACGATGACATGCTTCCTGCGATGGCAATCCAAACAGATCGTCGTCAGTTCGCAAACAAACACCCGTACCTTCGGAATACATTGTGGGAAGTACTGTCTACACTTAGATTCAGTGCTTGTAGTCCACTATCGCTTGAATTTATCCATACCGGCACAACGCGAGAGTATCTCGAACTAATTAAACACCCGATTAAAGCACACACTTCAATTTCGTGTGAGGTTCCGTTGGACAAGGACGAATGGGTGAACCTAACCTATGGCGTGATGGATGTGCCCACCGTCTGTGGAGAGAAAGTCACGCTCTTTGGTGAATCGATTCTCCAATGGCTCCGACAGCACGAATTAACACCTGATGTGATTTGGCACAAAGAACAGATGGTAGACGTGCCTCAACGTTGTCTCTGGAATGCACGTCTCTATCCTGTCTATCACACGGATAATTTGAATGTTTCCTTTGACATTTCAATAGAAGATTCAATTGAGCGTCCCGACTGGTTTCAGAATCCCGACCCGGGATGGCTGAACACTGAAAGGCTCTCTATGGCTGATATCATGGCCCGTGCTGATAGAGTGAAAGCTTTCATTCTACATCAACAAGCAGAAGCTTCAAAAGTGGCGGTAACCATTATAGAGACGGTTGAGACAGAAACAGATACTGATATTCGTCCACTGTTTCAGGTTCTATTGACACCTTACGGATATCAAAGGGCGATGTCTGTTTTTGATGAGGTTATCGGATGCATTGAGAACCCGTTGCACCGAGCTCGATTACACAAAATTGCAGCCGATCTGTGTTCACCATTTATAGAAACACCACCGTTGAATGATCCAATACTTGTTTCACCTCCAATGGGAATGTTTCCCAATCTAATAGACTATGAGCAAAAACGCGATGACCACTATACGCAAGCGTTTGCCGCTGTTCGTGAAGCCGTATCGAAGAGTATCGTCACGCCAACCATGAAAATGCCGCATAATTCCAAATCTATAGGTGACATTCCCACTGCTGTGACCGTCCAACTGCCTGTTCGGATTGATCTCGCGGGTGGGTGGACCGATACCCCGCCAATCAGCTTGGAGAAAGGGGGTGCCGTGTTGAATGTTGCCTTGTTGTTGAATGGACGCTATCCGATCTCCGTCACCGCACGCTGGATTCCTAAATCAGTCATCCGACTAAAGTCTTTCGATCAAAAAAAGGAATCGGAGATTCACGATGTTGAATCGTTTGAGACTCCTATCCATCTGAATGATCCTTTGGCATTGCATCGCACAGTGTTGAAGGCGTTAGGTCTGCTTGAAATGTCAAATAACACCATTAATATCAGAGGCGTCACAGGTGGTTTTTCCGGTTTAGAACTAATCAGTCACTGCGATGTCCCAATGGGGTCAGGACTCGGCGCCAGCAGTATCCTCGCTGGCGGATTGGTGAAAGCACTTTGGCAGTTAATGGGGGTGCGATGGACAGACGAGGAATTATTCAATCAGGTTCTCGTCGTTGAGCAGATGCTTACTTCCGGGGGAGGGTGGCAGGACCAGGTCGGTGGTATGGTGCCAGGGTGGAAACTGACGACAACAGAACCGGGAATACCACAGCGGTTCTCCGTTGAGGAGATTTCTCTGACACCTAAGACATCACAAGCATTATCGGAACGGCTCCTATTGGTTTATACGGGGCAACAACGGGTAGCAAAGAATATTCTGGAACAAGTTGTCACCGATTGGCTCTCCCGACGAGAAGATCTGGTCGGCACCCTAACACAACTGCGCTCCGATGCGTATTTGATGCGAGATTCTTTGGTAGACGGAGAGATTGATCGGTTTGGATATCTACTGACGCGCTATTGGGAAGGAAAGAAAATCCTCAACCCTGACACGACGAATCCAATGATTGATGCGATGTTAGAATCTGTCTCTGATTTATGCTCCGGTTACGGGATCGCTGGTGCGGGCGGCGGCGGTTTTTTGGTGTTGTTGGCAAAGGATGTAAATGCGAGGTCAGAAATAGAGGAACGATTGGTAAAGACACCAACGACTCTCTATCCATTGCAAGTAGCTACCTAATTTTTTTTTTGACGGTAGCATATTGCTTCTTCCATCCATATTTTCTGCAAAGCACTTGACAAAAATCGCACGTTCGAATATAATTTATTACATAGAAACTTAATTCTATAATTTTTGCAACCACAGGCGGTTGTTGTGGCAGTGCCAATCAAGTATCTGGCTCTGGTAGTTCCAATTGTGCCTGTCTCGATCCTGGTAATGAAGAAGCTGACAAAGCGGACATCAGTGTTTTTAGTGTGATTTTCCCACACAAGGGACAAGTATTGAAAGTTATCCGTCAATACCTCGGAATCCTGGTCGCGGGTATCCTTCTCTATTTCCTTGTTAAACCTTTCCTGCAGACGCATGTCTCGTTAAAACAGGTACCCTTTGAAATTCAGTGGCAATGGTTATTGTCAGCGTTCAGCCTCATTCTTTTTCATCAAAGCGCGTATGTCTATCCATTTGCCAAGTTATTGAGTGGTGTCACACAAAGACCTGTTTCCTTTCACAGTGCTTGGACATTATACCATCTTACTAATATTACGCGTTATCTCCCCGGACGGATATGGGGAATTGTTAGACTTCTCTCTTTGAGCAAACAGTTTGGTTTGAGCAAAATCGCTGTTGGCAGTAGTCTTACCTTACATGTCGGCGTTGAGGCATTCATAGGTGGTGTTTTTTCGGTGTCATTACTTTTTTCACAACAGATGCGAGGGACGGCACAAGAGACCCTTGAAAAGTTTACAGGAAACACAATTCTCTTTATATTTGTTCTCTTAGGTATTGTTGCAGGGGGACTCTTCTTAACTTCAATGTTATCCTCAAAAGGACGACAATTTGTAAAAACACTGCAAAATATAAGAAAACCACTTCTTCAGAAATCATTTTTGGCGCAATGGTTGAGAATTGTTTTAAGTCATATTCTGCTATGGATGTGTCAAGGCCTCGCCTTTTTTCTCTTTGTCCAAAGCCTCGTATCTCTGGAATGGAACCACGTAGGTATTCTAAGTGCGTCTTTTGCATTTGCATGGATTGTTGGATTTCTCAGTTTCTTGACCCCAGGTGGCTTAGGCGTCCGCGAAGGATTATTAGGTGTATTGCTCGCGAACTATATGTCCCCGATGCAAGCAACAAGTGTCGCTCTACTCTGTCGGGTTTGGATGCTCTCTGCGGAAATAGTCTTGGCAGGTACCGCTTTTTTATACTATCGGAGAAAATATTGACAGACTCTCAACGTGAAAAACAATTTGACTATTTTTCACAAATCGTTTAGAAATCGTTTAGAATTTCGACGAAGTCAAGATGAACCTTACAAAGGAAAGACAACATGCTAAACTTGTTTTTTTGCCGTATCTCGCCGTTAGTGCGTCCATTCTTAATAACACTGTTAACGGCAACCGACGATAGAATGTCCGTATGAGGTGTCCGAGAGTTTCCCAACCTGAATGTCCATGGCACCCCGGCCCGGACCCGTATCCGGAGCTTTATGATATCTCGGTCCAGCAACTATTCATCTATTGGTAGCGATGAAAACGGTGACAGGAAGTTTAGAACTTATCGGTTGACGCGCACAGAAACACTGATCGGGACACCGCACCGAATGCAATCACGAAACGAAGAATGTCTATTGTCTTTTATTGATATTTCTCGCCCCACACCTGAAACATTAGCGATAACAGCAAAATTTAGAGACGAAAATGATACAGAAGAATCTACAGTCCAAAAACTTGATCAACCTCAGGAAAAGACCCCAGACGCAACTGTTCAGAACGTTGTAAACAATCTTACCTCTCCAATTTTTGTGGAGATTGAAAATGGCGGAGTCGTTTTATACCTTGATCTTAAAATTAGACTGCAAAGGACTTACTATATACCACCTATTGGTTGGAACAGTTTCACTGTCAAATTACTTAGAGGTGAACATAGCAAAGCCTTCGTGCCTGTGTATCCAACAAATGAAAATGCTGGCATAGACGTTAAAGTTTGGGAAATTCACTATCCTCCCAATATAGAGACGAATGAGAAATATCGTACAACAAAGTATCAGGATTGATAAATAATCCTGTAGTTGGCGTGCTGGCATCCCTTTGGTGTCAAATATCATTATGAAAAATCAGTGAAAATTTTCTTGACATTTCTTCTGACATGTGTTAACTTTTTGGTAGCAGTGATTAAATGCGATACACGAGGGTTCGGAAGGCCCCTGTCGTATCATTGTTTAGCAAGAACTCTGTTAAGTTTTTGTGTGTTTTAGTTGAAACTTTGTATAACTTTTTGTATCTTATAACCCTATACCTAATATAGGAAAAGAAAAAATAATGTCTAAAATGTTGAAAACACATCAAAATACGATTGGAAATGTAATAATCGCTTTATTGTTTGTGGGTGGCTGTATTTTCTTGCTGACAGGCAGCTGGGATACCTCAGTGTCTGAAGCAGCAAAAGGATGCTGCTGTGGCGGTGATGCAACATTAGTCGCTGCAACCACGGGTGGCTGTGGTGGCAGCACCAATCGAGTATTTGAAGCTGATGGCAATCCTGATTGCACATGTATTGCGGGTTTACCGAATGGTGATAGTAATCATGCTGATGACGCTAAATGCGGTCTTTGTAGTGTTACTTATTGTAATGGTTCGAATACAGACGGAAAAACTTGTTCTTCTGGTTGCCCGCAGGACTATAATTGTGGTCCCACAGGAACTAAGTGTAATAAAGAGGTTACCTTTTGTAACCTCAGCGACGACAGAACTTTTTGTCAAGGTGATAGTGATGGGTGTTCCAATTAACACCGTCTCGTCTAATCCGCATGCTTTAGCATGCGGATTAGACGTTTAATTGAAGGTATAACATAAGCTTAAAGCTGCCCAATTCGTTGCGCTTCTTCAACCATTTAGGGACGCTATTTTACTTTATGGAGGATGGTTTCTGCCACCCCCTTTTTCATGACACACTATGGTTGCTACCAAACTGGGGTTGTATCGTAAAGGTAAGACGCACAAACTTAACAGTGCATCGCAGAAATAAAACGAGCCTGCTTGTTCCTATTACTTTTTCACCGGACAAGTTTTTTGCAAGTGGGAATTACGGTGACATTATCCAGCTTTGGAACGTAAAACCTTTTATTTCCACTTTTAAAATATGTCACGCCACAATAAATTTGAAGGTTTTTATGGAAAATCGACGATCACAGACAACCACGCAATCTACCCAGACAAACAGCGATGTGACGACCTGGGAACTTCCTGATGGCGCAATTGCCCGATTAGGACAAGGAATCATAACCGACATGGCGTTTTCATCGGATAACGCGTCTCTCGCTGTTGCGACTCGCGTTGGGGTATGGATGTATGAACTCGAGACCATGCAGCCTATCGCATTATTGGAAACTGAACGAGGCATAGTTGGTAATGTCGTTCTTTCACCCGATGGAAAATGGGTTGCTACCAGCAACGGAGACGACATCATCAAGGTGCGAGAAATAGAGACCCAGCAGCGTGTCGCGAAGATACAAGGCTGGCACGGCGGCACATCCCGACTTGCCTTTTCACCGGATAGCCGATACATTGCTGCATCTGGCAACGGATACCGTGACGTTTACGTCTGGTGCACAAAAACCGGACAACATGTCGCAACTTTCAAAGTGAGAGTCACACTGAAGGAAGGTGAAAAGTATCCGACTCGTTTTCCGCTCAGCTTTTCACCGGATGGACAGCTGCTCGCTTATTCTACTGGCTCAAGCACCCTTACTGTCCGAAACCTAAAAACGAAAGAATGCTTCGCTTATCTAAAGCCAGAGCGTGATCTGCGCGAATCAGAACATGTGTATGATCTCGCCTTTTCACCTTGTAGTCAGTTTCTTGCTGCGAGTATTCAAGATCCAACGACAGGTGAGAACATTGAGGTGCAAGTGTGGAATATTGATAAAGAGACCCTAGAAACAACTTACACAGACTACGGCGGAACTCGGGCGATTCTCGCCTATTCCCCCGATGGTGCATTACGGGTGGCAGATATTTATGAAGACAAGGTAGTGATATGGGATGCGTCCCGGGGTGAAAAACTTGATACCATTGAATATCAAGGAAAATGTAGAATAGAACAATGTACCTGGACTGATGGGCAGCAGTTCGCAATTCTCACCAACAGCGATATCCGGGTGTGGCGTGCAGGCTCCCCTGCCATAGTAGCACCGCTCACAGTGCCTAATCAGGTGCCAGAATCTCTGTGTTTTTATCAAACGGACAGGATGCTGGTTTGCAAATACTGGGTTGAAGGTATCGTTTTCTGGGATGTTGTCCAGAAACAGGTGGTACCTCCCCCAGTCCCGCCAAAAAGCAGGGGCAAAAGGTGTGCACTGTCCCCTTGTGAAGAATTGTTGGCTCTCATCGGAGAAGGCGGTCAAACGCTTGAAGTCTGGAACATTACGTCCGGAATCCGAATAGCAGAACTCACCGAACACCAAAGTCTTATCACCAACGTGGTGTTTTCACCATCGGGGGAACACCTCATCAGCGGAGATGCAGATGGAAAACTTATTATGTGGCGTGTCCAAGGTTGGGAAAAGCAGCACGCATTTATAGGGCATGCAGAATCGCTTCGGACAGCAGCCTTTCACCCCAACGGAAAGCAATTCGCTACTACTGACGGTCTTAGTATATTTCTTTGGGACGTTACGAGTGGTGAACAGCTTGGCTCGCCTTCTGTAGACTCCACCTTTGTTGCCCTATATAAAGGAGATATGCGACAAATCCAGAGACAAATCAAGCCACGTTACAAACCTTCAAAGTATCTCCATTCAATTACATTTTCACCTTGTGGCACTTTGTTGGCTGGTGGATTATACGGTGGAGTTCATCTATGGGATGCTACAACTTTGGAGCCGCACATGGGGATGATTCTACCTGAGAGTTGCTCCCATATTGGTGTCGTGGTGTTTTCTCCATGTGGTCGGTATCTTGCCTCCGGTTCTTGGTGGAGAGAAACGGACAAGGTTTCTATCCGTTTATGGGAGGTCGCAACTGGTGAAAACATTCACACCTTCTGGGGACATACCTCAGATGTGCAAAACCTCGCTTTTTCAAAGGATGGTGAACTTCTGGCAAGTAGTAGTTATGATGGCACCATCCTGCTCTGGGATATGACACCTTATCTGTAGCCTGAAGTTTTATGATACAGCAGCCATGAGTATCGATCTTTCCAATACCACCTCTTGATCCTTCCATATTTTCTACAAAAGCCTTGACAAAAATAGGCTATCCAGGTATCATGTTCTTACGTAGACATTTGTTTCTATGTTTTTTAGTAATAATTGTGTATAACTTTTTGTATTTTACAAACCCTATATTATGGGAAAGGAAAAAATAATGAGTAAAATGTTGAGAACACATTAGAATAAGATTAGTAATTTAGCGGTTGCTTTGCTACTTCTTGGCGGCTGTGTTTTTATTTTAACAGGTAGTTGGAATTCCCCAGAGACCGTAGCTGCGAGTAGTTGCTGAGGAGGAGGTGCGACAGCGACAACCTTAACGGCAACAACCACTGGCGGCTGTTGTGGCAGTGCCGGTCAATTATCTGACAATTATTGCAATCAAGAATGCTTAGAGAATGATACTCAAACAGAGGCGACCTGCATTTGTGAAACGAGTAGTCACTGTAACAGTTCAACCAACTCGTACGGTTGTGGTGGTGAGTGTGAAGATAGTTCCTGTGGTACCACCGTATGTCTTAAAAAAGACGACATGTATTGTGAAAATAATGTCCCTACTGATGCAGAAACATGTTCTGGTGCCAATGATGAGACTGGTACATGTAACAACAAGTAATCATACAAATTAAGTTTGTTTGAGATGCTAAATCGTATGGTTTGTCTGAAGCGTGCAAGGAACCTTAGATGAGTACAGTACTGCACGCTTCAGATGACCTAAACTACAACCCTACTGTGCACGAGATCCATAGGATTCTTGCAATCAAAGGAGTTTATTTGATGCGAAGTACCGTTGACACAGATGTGACAACTTGGAAACTTCCTGAAGGTGCGATCGGCAGATTAGCAAGGGGGCGCGTGTCGCATATGTCCTTTTCAGCTGATAGTAAATATCTTGCCGTCGCAACCCCCATCGGCTGTTGGTTGTATGATCGATCATCACTGAAACCACTCGACTTATTTGAAACAGAAAGTGGAATGCTTAATACCATTACTTTTTCACACGACACCCAGTTCATTGCTACCAGTAATAAAGATGGTGTTTTAAAGGTATGGGATACACAAACGCTAAAGTGTCTTGCAAAGATAAACCATCGCAAGAATGTAAATGCAGCTTCAGGTTATTTTTCGAAGCTCTGCTTTTCTCAAGATAATCAATACTTAGCCGCATCCTGTTTTGATAAACAAAATGTTGTCTACGCATGGCAACAAAACACTGATAAACCTATGATCTGTTTACCGATTGATGTAGAAGAAACGAAGGGACACAGTTTTCCCATTTGTTTCTCACCTAATGGGTATCTACTCGCGTATGTGTCTTCTGTATCTCCCCAGAACACTGTAACGATTTCCGATATTGACACCGGTGAACACATCACACATCTTAGCCAATCCTCGGCACTGTCTACATACCGTTTTTCCCCTTGCGGACAATATATAGCAGCTGCTAATCGGAACAATGAAGTGTTGGTACGGAATGTTCACAACGGCACTTTGGAAACGGAACCAACAGCGTATGATGGAAAGTGGTTAAGCATTGCCTATACACCTGATGGCATACTGCGCGTTGCCGATATTTACGACTATAAAGTTGTGATCTGGGATGCTGTCCGAAAAGAAAAAATAGATACCTTTGAACGTGATAAACCCAGGCCTGATCATTTTTTAAGCGGACATCATTTACACTTTTCATCCGATGGTGCACATATCGCAACGATCCTCTCACGCAGCGATCTCTGTGTGTGGACAGTTGGGTCACCATCAACAAAAGTTACAAGTCCTGCTGATCATAAACCCGCTGTCCACGCGGTTGCTTTTTCTAAAGACGGAAAGACATTAGCAAGTAGATATGCGTGGGGTATGTATCACGTATTCTGGGATACTACACAGCGACAAACAGAACAAATATTCCCAATGCCAAATATCCAAGCACAACGTACAGCTCTAACTAAAAACCTAACAACAGAAGAGAAAAAGCAGTGGTACCGTGTCAGTGCCTTGTCACCTTGTAGGGAACGACTGGCACTTCGCGACCTTCCGAGGGGGTCAGTTGAAATCTGGGATATTGCGTCTGAAACCCTCATTACAGAACTATCGGGCAGTACCAGATTTAGATCTTGGCATGAAATGCATTTTTCACCGACAGGTGAACGTTTTATCAATACAGCACCAACAGGTGATATCGGTGTCTGGGATACACAGTCTGGGGAGAAAATCAACACACTCACAGGTGACAACCGACTGATTCTAACAACTGCGTTTCACCCGGATGGTAAACAACTCGCTGCTGCACCAAAAGGGAGTGCTGGAATGCTTTGGGATATTGACAGCGGTGAACAACTCGGAGTGTTCCCTACAGAACTGCCAGAAGATACCTCCCTCTATAGAGGCGATCCAGAGCAGATACACCAATATATTCAAAAATATAAAAAAATAATCAAGCAATATAAGTGTATCCCTAACAAACTCGCCTTCTCTCCTTGTGGCACGACGATCGCTTGTGGGATACAAGATCATATCCGTTTGCGAAATACAGCAACCTTAGTAACGCACATGCTTATACTACCACCCGAAACGTGTAGCAGACCGTTTGCACTCACATTTTCCCCCTGCGGAAAATACCTTGTCTCTGGGTCGTGGTGGATAAAGGGATTGGACAAAGTATCCATAAGAATATGGGAAGTCGCAACGGGTCAAAATATACACACTTTCTGGGGACATACAACGGACGTCCAGGATTTAGATTTCTCACCGGATGGCAAACTTCTTGCCAGTGGTAGTTATGATGGCACCATCCTGCTCTGGGATATAACACCTTATCTGTAGCCTGAAGTTTTATGATACAGCAGCCATGAGTATCGATCTTTCCAATACCACCTCTTGATCCTTCCATATTTTCTACAAAATGCTTGACAAAAATAGGCTATCCAGGTATCATGTTCTTACGTAGACATTTGTTTCTATGTTTTTTAGTAATAATTGTGTATAACTTTTTGTATTTGATAACCCCTATATATGGGAAAGGAAAGAATAATGAGTAAAATGTTGAGAACACATCAGAATACGATTGGTAACTTAGCGGTCGCCTTGTTGTTTGTGGGTGGCTGTATTTTCTTGCTGACAGGCAGTTGGGATGCCTCAGACTCTGAAGCAGCAAAAGGATGCTGTGGTGGCGGGACAACTTTAGTCGCTGCAACCACTGGTGGTTGTTGTGGCAGCATAAATAAAGTCTCTGACTCGGGTACCTACAAATGTGATTGTCTTGATACTGGTAATGAAGAGGCTGACTGCGAGGCGTGTTTTGAAGATCCTGATAATGTAGATAGTGAATGTGACGGGGATACAGAGAGCCAAACTTGTCATACGGATTGTGCACGCACGTTTTGTTTCGACAGTTTTTGTAATGATACTGATTTTGAAACTGTTTGTTCTAATGATACCGATGGAAAGGCTGGTTGTGAAGGTACCTCAGCGGGATGTAATAAAGAATAGAATATTCCTGCTGCTGATGACGATGATGATATTGGATCGTTTAAGGAAAGTAATTGCTCTGTAAAATTCCTCCACTAAAAAGCTTGATACACACGGCACAGACTGATGGCACAGACATAACCGCTTGGTCTCTCCCTGCGGGCGCGACTGCGCGTTTAGGGCGCGGTCGTATCCGTGGGGGTTTCACGTTTTCACCTGATGGTGGTTCTCTTGTTGTAGCGACAGACATCGGGTGTTGGTTGTATGACCTTGAAACATTAACACCACGGGCATTGTGGGCAACAGAACGGGGGATGGTTTCTGCCATCTCCGTTTCTCATGATGGGCAGTGGATTGCTGCTGGAAACATGGACGGCATCCTGAAAATATGGGATACACAAACCTCGCAGTACATTGCAAAAATAGAAACGAACCGGCTTGTTTCACGTATTAAATTTTCTCCGAGTGGGAAGCACTTAGCAGTTGCTACAGTCTCTGGTGGTACTCAAATTACTGTTTACACTTTTTCTCCTCATCTTAGGACGCTGGTGGCAAACTTTGTTTTAACACCAGCAGAACCACGTGTAAACGATACAACCTCAATGGCATTTTCACCTAATAGTTCTCTATTTGCATGCACGTCTGGCATCAATATGACAACTGTGAAACATGTAAAGTCGGGTGAGATTGTAGCGGAGCTTCCTGACACGTATACTGAAGAACCCGTGGGATGTGCGAATTTGGTTTTTTCCCTTTGTGGGGAATTCCTTGCTGGGTGTAATAAGAGGGACAAGGTTCACGTGTGGCATGTCCAAAGCGGTGCCTTAGAAATGGAGCCTACGGCGTATCAGAGCGAAGGGGTGCTGCCGATCTATCTATCTGATGGCACCCTACGCGTTGCTGCGCGTTATTCAAAAGAGATAGTCATCTGGAATGCGAAGCTACAGGAGAAGGTGTACACCATTGCATATTCGGGAGGAACCTTAGTGTGCTTTTCAGTAGATGGTAGAAAGTTCGCAATCGCGAGTGGATACGATGATGTTCAGGTGTGGCATGAAGGTTCTCCCTCAAAAGTCGTATCTCTTCCTGACCATCTACATCCTGACCCAGCCCAAAGGTTCCCCAGCACACTGGTATTTTCTAAGGACAGTCAGACACTTTTCTGCGGATACTGGAAGCACATAGGATTCGTTGCTTGGGATGTTTCAAAACGGCAGATAGCGCGGTCATTTCCACAAAAATCAGATGAATATACACCACATCCGGCTATGGCATTCACGATGTCGCGTAATGCGGAACTGATAGCTACCGCGAACGGAAAGGACATTCCCATTAGAGTTTGGGATGTAGCATCTGACACGCAAATCGCAGAGTTTCTTGAATCTTCAGGGCAAGTGTGCTGGCTGGCGTTCTCTCCAACATCGGAATATCTTGTGAGTAGCATGAAGGGATACACAGCCAAGGTTTGGGATGTAGTGTCTGGAACGCAAGTGGCAGAACTTACCGAGAAGGATAACTTATTGGATAAAGGGTTCAAAATGAAAATGTTTTCTCCGACAAGTGAATTTATACTCGGTATTGGTAAAGAAAGTGTTAGCGTGTGGGATGCATCAAATTGGGAACATCTTTATGAAACTCACCTCAAGGATTTTAACAGGACCAGGAGAGAGGGAGTGTATAAGTTTGGGACACCTTTGAGGTTTCATCCGAATGGTAAGCACTTCATCACTGCTGGATACGAAGAAGATGTCTATGTCTGGGATCTCAAAAGTGGTGAACAAGTGGGTTCACTTCCCACAGAAATATGTTTAGATACGACCCTTTATAGAGGCGAACGGGAAAACATCCAACGTGTCCACGACCAACAGGAAACGTCCTCTCGGCGCGTCCGTGGGCTTGAGACATCCCCTTGCGGCACCTGGATTGCTGGAGCAATGTTTGGTGAGATTAGAATATGGGATGCTGCTACCCTCCAAACCCAAATGGTGATAATGCTCCCTCTGGGTTGTCAGCAATCTTACATACTGGCGTTTTCTCCTTGCAGCAAGTATCTGGCTACAGGTGCTTGGTGGCAACAGGGACAAACCAAAATGTCTATCCGGTTATGGGAAATCGCAACAGGTGAAAATATACATACCTTCTGGGCACACCCTACCGATATTGATAGACTGGCATTTTCTCCCGACGGCGCACTTCTGGCAAGTGGCAGTTATGATGGCACCATCCTGCTCTGGGATATGACGCCTTATCTGTAGCCTGAAGTTTTATGATATAGCAGCCACAAGCATCCATCTTTTCAATATCACAATACCACCTCTTGATCCTTCCATATTTTCTACAAAATGCTTGACAAAAATAGGCTATCCAGGTATCATGTTCTTACGTAGACATTTGTTTCTATGTTTTTTAGTAATAATTGTGTATAACTTTTTGTATTTGATAACCCCTATATATGGGAAAGGAAAGAATAATGAGTAAAATGTTGAGAACACATCAGAATACGATTGGTAACTTAGCGGTCGCCTTGTTGTTTGTGGGTGGCTGTATTTTCTTGCTGACAGGCAGTTGGGATGCCTCAGACTCTGAAGCAGCAAAAGGATGCTGTGGTGGCGGGACAACTTTAGTCGCTGCAACCACTGGTGGTTGTTGTGGCAGCATAAATAAAGTCTCTGACTCGGGTACCTACAAATGTGATTGTCTTGATACTGGTAATGAAGAGGCTGACTGCGAGGCGTGTTTTGAAGATCCTGATAATGTAGATAGTGAATGTGACGGGGATACAGAGAGCCAAACTTGTCATACGGATTGTGCACGCACGTATTGTGGGCATGGTGGTAGTTTTTGTAATGATGATGAAAATACTGGTGATTTTGAAACTGTTTGTTCTAATGATACCGATGGAAAGGCTGGTTGTGAAGGTACCTCAGCGGGATGTAATAAAGAATAGGATATTTCTGCTGCTGATGACGATGATGATATTGGATCGTTTAAGGAAAGTAATTGCTTTGTAAAATTCCTCCACTAAAAAGCTTGATACACACGGCACAGACTGATGGCACAGACATAACCGCTTGGTCTCTCCCTGCGGGCGCGACTGCGCGTTTAGGGCGCGGTCGTATCCGTGGGGGTTTCACGTTTTCACCTGATGGTGGTTCTCTTGTTGTAGCGACAGACATCGGGTGTTGGTTGTATGACCTTGAAACATTAACACCACGGGCATTGTGGGCAACAGAACGGGGGATGGTTTCTGCCATCTCCTTTTCACATGATGGGCAATGGATCGCTACTGGAAACTTGGATGGCACCGTGAAGGTGTGGGACGCACAGACTTTACAGTGCGTTTCGAAAATAGAACGATCCCAAGAGGCTATTACCCCCAATATCAATTTTTCGCCGGAGGGGCAGCACTTATCTATCGTTAGTATTACACAGACGGCTTTCTGTATTGCTGTTTACGACTGGCGTGCGAACATAACTACACCTGTCATAAAACTCAATTTTACGAGAGTACCGCGGGTACACTCTACGAACTCAATAGCATTTTCCGCTGATGGGCATTTATTTGCGTACACGTCTGGCTACAATATGACGTCTGTGATGGATATAAAGATGGGAGAAATCGTCTCGGAATTTTCTGACACGTATACTGATGAACCTGTGGGATGTGCGAATTTGGTGTTTTCCCCTTGTGGGAAATTTCTTGCTGGGTGTAATAAGAGGGACAAGGTTCACGTATGGCATATCCAAAGCGGTGCCTTAGAAATGGAGCCTATGGTGTATCAGAGCGAAGGGGTGCTGCCGATCTATCTATCTGATGGCACCCTACGCGTTGCTGCGCGTTATTCAAAAGAGATGGTCATCTGGGATACCAAGCTGCAAGAGAAGGTGGACTCTATTGCATATTCGGGTGGGACCTTCTGGGCAGCGTGCTTTTCAGTGGATGGTAGAAAGTTCGCAATCGCGAGTGGATACGATGATGTTCAGGTGTGGCATGAAGGTTCTCCCTCAAAAGTCGTATCTCTTCCTGACCATCTACATCCTGACCCAGCCCAAAGGTTCCCCAGCACACTGGTATTTTCTAAGGACAGTCAGACACTTTTCTGCGGATACTGGAAGCACATAGGATTCGTTGCTTGGGATGTTTCAAAACGGCAGATAGCGCGGTCATTTCCACAAAAATCAGATGAATATACACCACATCCGGCTATGGCATTCACGATGTCGCGTAATGCGGAACTGATAGCTACCGCGAACGGAAAGGACATTCCCATTAGAGTTTGGGATGTAGCATCTGACACGCAAATCGCAGAGTTTCTTGAATCTTCAGGGCAAGTGTGCTGGCTGGCGTTCTCTCCAACATCGGAATATCTTGTGAGTAGCATGAAGGGATACACAGCCAAGGTTTGGGATGTAGTGTCTGGAACGCAAGTGGCAGAACTTACCGAGAAGGATAACTTATTGGATAAAGGGTTCAAAATGAAAATGTTTTCTCCGACAAGTGAATTTATACTCGGTATTGGTAAAGAAAGTGTTAGCGTGTGGGATGCATCAAATTGGGAACATCTTTATGAAACTCACCTCAAGGATTTTAACAGGACCAGGAGAGAGGGAGTGTATAAGTTTGGGACACCTTTGAGGTTTCATCCGAATGGTAAGCACTTCATCACTGCTGGATACGAAGAAGATGTCTATATCTGGGATCTCAAAAGCGGCGTACAAGTGGGTTCACTTCCCACAGAAATATGTTTAGATACAACCCTTTATAGAGGCGAACGGGAAAACATCCAACGTGTCCACGACCAACAGGAAACGTCCTCTCGGCGCGTCCGTGGGCTTGAGACATCCCCTTGCGGCACCTGGATTGCGGGAGCAATGTTTGGTGAGATTAGAATATGGGATGCTGCTACCCTCCAAACCCAAATGGTGATAATGCTCCCTCTGGGTTGTCAGCAATCTTACATACTGGCGTTTTCTCCTTGCAGCAAGTATCTGGCTACAGGTGCTTGGTGGCAACAGGGACAAACCAAAATGTCTATCCGGTTATGGGAAATCGCAACAGGTGAAAATATACATACCTTCTGGGCACACCCTACCGATATTGATAGACTGGCATTTTCTCCCGACGGCGCACTTCTGGCAAGTGGTAGTTACGATGGGACTATTCTCCTTTGGGATGTGAAACCGTTTATCGATTCTTAAGATATTGCTTGCCACAATAAATTTGGAGGTTTATTATGGAAAATAGACGACCACAGACAAACAGCGATATAACAACTTGGGCACTTCCCGAAGGGGCAGTTGGGAGATTAGGACGAGGAATTATAAACGACATAACGATTGCTCCGAATAAAGAATCTCTTGCTGTGACGACTCGTGTCGGTGTATGGATGTATGAACTCGGTACTATACATCCGACCACACTATTGGATACCAAACGAGGCATAATCAATAATGTTACTCTATCACATGATTGTAAATGGATTGCCACCAGTAATACCGATAGCATCATTACGGTGACAGAGACAGATACGCAGAAATGTGTCGCAAAAATACAAGGCTGGCATGATGGAACTGCTCAACTTACATTCTCACCGGATAGTCGATTCATCGCAGCATCTGGCTACGGATACGGGGACGTTTATGTCTGGTGCACAAAAACTGGTGCACACGTCGCAAGTTTCAAGATGGAACGTAAACCTAAGGAAGATGAAAAGCTTCCTGTTCGTTACCCCCTCTGCTTCTCACCGGATGGACAGATGCTCGCTTATGCCTCTGGCAGATTCACCCTTACTGTCCGAAACGTAGAGACAAAAGAACGTATCGCGTCCATGTCTACAACTTCCCATTTGTCCTGCTACGGTTATGTATATGGCCTTTCATTTTCACCCTGTAATCAGTTTCTTGCTGCAAGTATTCAAGATCTATCTACACATGAAAACGTTGAGGTGCAAGTGTGGAATATTGATAAAGAGACCTTGGAGACAACTTACACAGACTACGGCGGAACTCGGGTGATTCCCGCCTATTCCTCCGAGGGAACATTGCGGGTAGCAGATATCTATAAAGACAAGGTAGTCATGTGGAATGTATCTCACGAAGAAAAACTTGACATCATTGAATATCAATCCTCTCCCGAGGCAGCATGTTTTTCTAATGATGGACAACAATTTGCAATTGTCACTTCACGAGAAATGGTTGTGTGGTGCGCCGACAACACTGCTACAGTAACACCAATCCCAGAACCTTCCAGTGTACCTGATTCTCTGTTTTTTTCGCAATCAGGAAAGATGCTGGTAAGTAAGTATTGGGGCGAAGGCAGAGGCCGTATCATTTTCTGGGATGTTTTACAAAGACAGGTGACACCTCCCCCGATCCCACCAAGAAGCAGAGGCAAAAGGTGTGCGCTGTCCCCTTGTGAAGAATTGTTGGCTCTCATCGGAGAAGGCGGTCAAACGCTTGAAGTCTGGAACATTATGTCCGGAATCCGAATAGCAGAACTCACCGAACACCAAAGTCTTATCACCACTGTGGTATTTTCACCGTCGGGTGAACACCTTGTCAGTGGAGATGTAGATAGAAAACTTACTGTATGGCGTGTTCAACGTTGGGAAAAGCAGCATTCACTCATAGCGAATGGACGTGGAAATGCGATGATGTCAGCATCTTTTCACCCCAGCGGAAAACAATTCGTTACATCTGTTAGGAATGGCCCTGTGGATCTTTAGGACGTTGAGAGTGGTGAACATCTTGGATCACCTTCTGTAGATTTCACATTAGCAGATGCGTCCCTATATAAAGGAGATGTGAGGGAAATCCAGCGGCGTTATAAACAAAAGTCAAAGATGGGATGGCTTTATTCAGTCAAATTTTCACCTTGCGGCACCCTTATCGCTGGTGGGTTGTGGGGTGAGATTCGTTTATGGGATGCAGCAACTTTAGAGCCGCGCATGGGGATGATTCTCCCTGATAGTTGTTTCCGTGTTGGTGTCGTGGCATTTTCTCCGTGTGGTCGGTATCTTGCTTCCGGTTCTTGGTGGAGAGAAACGGACAAGGTTTCTATCCGTTTATGGGAGGTAGCCACTGGGGAAAACATCCATACCTTCTGGGGACATACCTCAGATGTGCAAAACCTCGCTTTTTCAAAGGATGGTGAACTTCTGGCAAGTGGCAGTTATGATGGCACCATCCTGCTCTGGGATATAACACCTTATCTGTAGCCTGAAGTTTTATGATACAGCAGCCATGAGTATCGATCTTTCCAATACCACCTCTTGATCCTTCCGTCCATATTTTCTACAAAGTACTTGACAAAAATAAGATGTTCAAGTATCATTTATTACATAGAAACTTGATCCTATATCTTTCCGCGTGTCTTCTCGCAAAAGGCGTGTGGAAGGGTAAAGTTTTTTATGTTTTAGCTGAAACTTTGTATAACTTTTTGTATTTACAAACCCTATAATATGGGAAAGGAACGAATAATGAGTAAAATGTTGAGAACACATCAGAACACAATTGGAAACTTAACGTGAGTTTGATAATTAACAGGACAGAGGTAAATTGAACAGAGAACGGGCATATTTACTTAAAAAATTCGTTATTTTGGTGTTTTTAAACCCTTAAATTCCCCTTATCAGGGGGATTTTAAGAGGAAATGTGGAAGTCCTAACTATTTATCAAACTCACGTTAACTTAGTGATTGCTTTGCTGTTTGTGGGTGGCTGTATTTTCCTGCTGACCGGCAGTTGGGATGCCTCAGTGTCTGAGGCAGCAAAAGGATGCTGTGGTGGTGGGACAACTTTAGTCGCTGCAACCACGGGTGGTTGTTGTGGCAGCACCAATCAATTATCTGGCTCTGGTAATAGCAATTGTAATTGTCTTGACTCTACTAATGAAGATGCTGACTGCGGTGATTGTGCTAATGGCAAGTGTGACGATACAGAGAATAAAACTTGTGCGGGTGCTTGTACTGAGGACCCGAATTGTGGCCCCATGGGAACTAAGTGTAATACAGTTATTATCGTTTGTGAAAATGGAAATACGGATTTTTGCTCTGGTGATGAGGACGGATGTTCCAATTAACGAACAAGACCTGTATGAAACACATGGTACAGACTGAGGGTCCAGATGTGAGGGCGTGGGCACTTCCCGAGGGTGCGACGACCCGCTTAGGTCACGGTCGTATCCGTGGGGGGCTCACGTTTTCACCTGATGGTGATTCTCTTGTTGTTGCGACAGACATCGGGTGTTGGTGGTATAACCTTGATACGCTAACGCCACGTGCGTTGTGGGCAACAGAACGAGGGATGTTTTCCGCCATTTCTTTTTCGCCTGATGCCCAGTGGATTGCTACCTGCAACTGGGATAATATCGTGAAGGTATGGGACGCAGACACTTTACAATGTGTTACCCAAATAGAACTGCGCCAGCCTGAGAATGTTACCCATCTCAATTTTTCGCCAGATGGGCAGCAGTTAGCTATGGCTCATGGTATATGGACTGTTGTTTACAACTGGCGTTCGAACACGACTACGCCAGTCCTAAACTTCGCTTTTACACAAAAATATCGTGTGTCAAATATACCCTCAACAGAGAATATAGACTTCGCTTTTATACGAAAGCATGGGGTGTTCCATATACCCTCAGCAGCATTTTCCCCGGATGGCTCTTTCTTTGCGTACAAGTCTGACTACAATATAACATCTGTGATGGATGTAGAAAGTGGGGAGGTCATCGCTGAACTGCCGGACACATATACCGATGAACCTTTCGCGGGGTGCTCCAGATTAGTTTTTTCACCTTGTGGTGAGTTCCTTGCGGGGTGTAATAGGAAAGACACGGTTCACGCTTGGCATGTCCAAAGCGGTGCATTAAAAATAGAGCCGACAGTGTATCAGAGTGATTGGGTGCTGCCGACCTATCTATCTGATGGCACCCTACGGGTTGCTGTGTGTTATCCAAAAGAGATGGTCATCTGGGATACGAAGCTACAGGAGAAGGTGGACGCCTTTACATATTCGGGAGGGACCTTCTGGACAGCTTGCTTTTCGGTTGATGGTAGAAAGTTCGCAATCGCGAGTAGATACGATGATATTCAGGTGTGGCATGAAGGTTCTCCTTCAAAAGTCGTATCTATTCCTGACCAGCTACATCCGGACCCTGTAAACACTTTAGAAAAGTTCCCGAGCACCCTGGTTTTTTCTAAGGACAGCCGGACGCTCTATTGCGGATACTGGCAAAGCATCGGTTTTCTCGCTTGGGATGTTTCGCTACGGCAGATAGTGCGGACATTTCCACAAAAATCAGATGAATATGCACCACATCCGGATATGACTTTCACGATGTCGCATAATGCGGAACTGGTAGCAACTGCTAACGGAAAGGACAGTCCCATTAGGGTTTGGGATGTAGCATCTGACACGCAAGTCGCAGAGTTTCTTGAATCTTCATGGCAAGTGTGTTGGCTGGTGTTTTCTCCAACATCGGAATATCTTGTGAGTAGCATGAAGGGAAACCCAGCCAAGGTTTGGAATGTAGCATCTAACACACAAGTCGCAGAACTTACTGAGAAGAATAATCTGATGACAAAAGGACATAAGCTGATAGCGTTTTCCCCGACAGGCGCATATATACTCGGTATCGGTAATACAAGTGTTAGTGTGTGGGATGCCTCAAAATGGGAACATCTCTATGTATCTTCCCTCATAGATTTTAGACGGTATTCTAGTGCTGTCGGAGTGTTTAAGTTTGGAACACCTTTGAGGTTTCATCCGAACGGCAAGCACTTCATCACTGCTGGATACAAAGAGGGTGCCTTCGTCTGGGATATCAAAAGCGGTGAACAAATGGGTTCACTTCCCATAGAAATATGCTTAGATACAACCCTATATAGAGGAGAACTAAAAGATATCCAGCGTGTTCGTGAACAACAGGAACTGTCCTCTCGGCGCGTCCGTGGGCTTGAAACATCCCCTTGCGGCACCTGGATTGCGGGAGCAATGTTTGGTGAGATTAGAATATGGGATGCTGCGACCCTCCAAACCCAAATGGTGATAATACTCCCTGCGGGTTGCCAGAAGTCTTATATACTGACGTTTTCTCCTTGCAGCAAATATTTGGCTACAGGTGCGTGGTGGCAAGAGGGACAAACAAAAATGTCCATACGGTTGTGGAATATCACTACAGGCGGAAATATACATACCTTCTGGACACATCCCACTGACATTCTATCGCTTTCTTTTTCACCGGATGGCAAGATTTTAGCAAGTGGTAGTTATGACGGCACTATCCTGCTATGGGATATGACACCTTATCTGTAGCCTGAAGTTTTATGATACAGCAGCCATGAGTATCCACCTCTCCAATACCACCTCCTTGATCCTTCCGTCCATATTTTCTACAAAGTACTTGACAAAAATAAGATGTTCAAGTATCATTTATTACATAGAAACTTGATCCTATATCTTTCCGCGTGTCTTCTCGCAAAAGGCGTGTGGAAGGGTAAAGGTTTTATGTTTTAGTTGAAACTTTGTATAACTTTTTGTATTTACAAACCCTATAATATGGGCAAGGAAGGAATAATGAGTAAAATGTTGAGAACACATCAGAACACAATCGGAAACTTAGCGATTGCTTTGCTACTTCTTGGCGGCTGTGTTTTTATTTTAACAGGTAGTTGGAATTCCCCAGAGACCGTAGCTGCGAGTAGTTGCTGCGGAGGAGGTGCGACAGCGACAACCTTAACGGCAACAACCACTGGCGGCTGTTGTGGCAGTGCCAATCAAGTATCTGACTCCGGTAGTTCAAAGTGTGACTGTCTTGACCCTGGTAATACAGAAGCCGACTGCAATGCTTGTGGTTCCAGTAATTGTGGTAATGATACAACCTTGCAAGAATGTTCTGGCACTTGCGCAGGTCTGAATTGTGGTCCCGAGAAAAAGCATTGTAATGAGAAAGATTTTTCTAGCGTTTGTAATAATGAAACCAACAAGGCTGGCTGCAGTGGTGATGAAGACGGGTGTAGCAAGGACTGATATGTAAAGTGCCTTCGCTTAGACAGACAAATATGTATGAAACACATCCAGATATTACCACTTGGTCTCTCCCTGAGGGTGCGATTGCACGTTTAGGACGCGGTCGTAACCGTGGTGGTCTAACATTTTCACCTGATGGTGATTCTCTTGTTGTTGCGACAGACATCGGGTGTTGGTTGTATGACCTTGATACGCTGACGCCGAGTGCCTTATGGGCAACAGAACGGGGGATGGTTTCTGCCATCTCCTTTTCTCATAATGGGAAGTGGATTGCTACCACCAACTGGGACGGCATCGTGAAGATATGGGACACACAAACCTTACGCTGCATTTCCCAAATAGAACCACCTTGGCATCCTAATACATATGTAGATTTTTCATCAGATGGGCAGCACTTAGCTCTGGTTGGTAGTACACAAACTTCTGCATGGACAGTTGTTTACAACTGGCACTCGAACACAACTACGCCTATCATAAACTTAGATTTTATGCTGAAACCACAGGTATACTCTGCAGTCTCAACCGCTTTTTCCATTAATGGTAATTTATTTGCGTATACGTCCGACTACAATATGACATCTGTGATGCACATGGAGACGGGGGAGATCATAGCGAAATTTACTGACACATATACCGATGACACATATACCAAAGGTCCTATTTTAGGGACCACCAACTTAGTTTTTTCACCTTGTGGAGAGTTCCTTGCGGGTTGTAATAAAAAGGACACGGTTCATGTCTGGAATATCCAAAGCGGGAACTTTACGATGGAACCGACAACTTATCATCAGAGCACTCGGGTACTGCCGACCTACCTATCTGATGGCACATTACGGGTTGCTGCGCGTCATCCAAAAGAGATGGTTATCTGGGATACGAAGTTGCAGGAGAAGGTAGATGCCATTGCATATTCGGGAGGGACCTTCTGGGCAGCGTGCTTTTCAGTAGATGGTAGAAAGTTCGCAATCGCGAGTAGATACGATGATATTCAGGTGTGGCAGGAAGGTTCCCCCTCAAAAGTCGTGTCCCTGCCCGACCATCTGCATCCTGACCCAGTCCAAAGGTTCCCCAGCACACTGGTTTTTTCTAAGGACAGTCAGACACTTTTCTGTGGATACTGGAAAAGCGTCGGGTTCCTTGCTTGGGATGTTTCACAGCGGCAGATAACACGGACATTTCCACCAAAATCAGATGAATACGCACCACATCCGGAAATGACTTTCACGATGTCGCTTGATGCGGAACTGATATCTACTGCCGGAATGGACAGTCCCATTAGCGTTTGGAATGTAGCGTCAAACACGCAAGTCGCAGAGTTTCTTGAATCTTCAGGGCAAGTGTGCTGGCTGGCGTTTTCTCCAACATCGGAATATCTTGTGAGTAGCATGAAGGGAAAGCCAGCCAAGGTTTGGAGTGTAGCATCTAACACGCAAGTGGCAGAACTTACCGAGAAGAACAACTTATTGGAGAAAGGGTTTAAAATGAAAATGTTTTCTCCGACAAGTGAATTTATACTCGGTATCGGTAAAGAAAGTATTAGCGTGTGGGATACCTTGAAGTGGGAACATATCTATGAAACTCACATCAGGAATTTTAACAGGTCCAGGAGAGAGGGAGTGTTTAAGTTTGGGACACCTTTGAGGTTTCATCCGAACGGCAAGCACTTCATCACTGCTGGATACGAAGAAGATGTCTATGTCTGGGATCTCAAAAGTGGTGAACAAGTGGGTTCACTTCCCACAGAAATATGTTTAGATACGACCCTTTATAGAGGTGAACGAGAAAATATCCAACGTGTCCATGACCAACAGGAAACGTCCTCTCGGCGTATCCGTGGGCTTGAGACATCCCCTTGCGGCACCTGGATTGCTGGAGCAATGTTTGGTGAGATTAGAATATGGGATGCCGCTACCCTCCAAACCCAAATGGTGATAATGCTCCCTCTGGGCTGCCAGAAATCTTACATACTGGCGTTTTCTCCTTGCAGCAAGTATCTGGCTACAGGTGCGTGGTGGCAACAGGGACAAACCAAAATGTCTATCCGGTTATGGGAAATCGCAACAGGTGAAAATATACATACCTTCTGGGCACACCCTACAGATATTGATGGACTCGCGTTTTCCCCAGATGGTACACTTCTGGCAAGTGGTAGTTATGATGGCACTATTTTGCTATGGGATATAACACCTTATCTGTAGCCTGAAGTTTTATTACGATAACCACGAGTATTCATCTCTCCAATACTACAGTCTATCTCATAAATCGTTAAATACGGTTCCCTTTTAGAAAATCCAACTATATCGTAGGGGCGGATCTCTGTGCCTGTCCGTTGTTTCCATTTATGAGACATGGCGAGGCACAGAGACTTCCCCCTACAAATGATTTATGAGATACGCTCGACTTGTTGATCCTTCTGTCTATATTTTCTACAAAGTACTTGACAAAAATAAGATGTTCAAGTATCATTTATTACATAGAAACTTGATCCTATATCTTTCCGCGTGTCTTCTCGCAAAAGGCGTGTGGAAGGGTAAAGTTTTTTATGTTTTAGCTGAAACTTTGTATAACTTTTGTATTTACAAACCCTATAATATGGGAAAGGAACGAATAATGAGTAAAATGTTGAGAACACACCAGAATACAATTGGTAACTTAGCGATCGCTTTGTTGTTTGTGGGTGGCTGTATTTTCTTGCTGACAGGCAGTTGGGATACCTCAGAGTCTGTGGCAGCGAAAGGATGTTGCGGCGGAGATACGACTGCGACTAGCTGCTGTGGCGGCGCGACAACTTTAGTCGCTGAAACCACTACAGTATCTGAATCTAGTGGAAATGTTGATTGTGCATGCGCTAATAACGTTAAATGCAATCTTTGTGGCACCACGGAGTGTGATGGTCCAGAAGTAAAAATTTGTAAACCAAGTTGCAATGGGGACGGCGGAGATTGTGGCCCCGACGATGGAATTAAATGTAATGAAGAGATTAGCTTTTGTAATAACGTCGTCGGCGACGGCAGATATCATTGCAATGGTACTGGTTCTGGGTGTACCAATTAATACTTTTTCGTCAAATCTGCATGTTTTATAGTAAAACCCATGATTATTTGCACATGCGGCACGGAACGTAGGGGCTGGATAACCCAGCCCCTACAAATATGTTATATAAAAAGATTTGACTAACGAAGCAACAAAGGCTACGAAGCATAAGAAAGCCATTCAGTTAGCACTGTTTGACACTCTTAACAATCCCAATGCCTTTAGGCTTGGGTAGTTGAAAATGGAAAATCGACGATTACAGACAACCACACAATCTACCCAGACAAACAGCGATGTGACGACCTGGGAACTTCCTGATGGCGCAATTGCCCGATTAGGACAAGGACTCGTATTTGACATAGCGTTTTCATCGGATAACGCGTCTCTCGCTGTTGCAACGCGCGTCGGGGTATGGATGTATGAACTCGAGACTATGCAGTCCGTTGCCTTATTGGAAACCGAACGAGGCATGCTTTCTAACGTAGTCTTTTCACCCGATGGAAAATGGGTTGCCACCAGCAACGGGGATGGCATCATCAAGGTGCGAGAAATAGAGACCCAGCAGCGTGTCGCGAAGATACAAGGCTGGCACGGCGGCACATCCCGACTTGCCTTTTCACCGGATAGTCGATACATTGCTGCATCTGGCAACGGATACCGTGACGTTTACGTCTGGTGCACAAAAACCGGACAACATGTCGCAACTTTCAAAGTGAGAGTCACACTGAAGGAAGGTGAAAAGTATCCGACTCGTTTTCCGCTCTGCTTTTCACCGGATGGACAGCTGCTCGCTTATTCTACTGGCTCAAGCACCCTTACTGTCCGAAACCTAAAAACGAAAGAATGCTTCGCTTATCTAAAGCCAGAGCGTGATCTGCGCGAATCAGAACATGTGTATGATCTCGCCTTTTCATCCTGTAGCCAGTTTCTTGCTGCGAGTATTCAAGATCCAACGACAGGTGAGAACATTGAGGTGCAAGTGTGGAATATTGATAAAGAGACCTTAGAAACCACTTACACAGACTACGGCGGAACTCGGGTGATTCTCGCCTATTCCCCTGATGGTGCATTACGGGTGGCAGATATTTATGAAGACAAGGTAGTGATGTGGGATGCGTCCCGGGGTGAAAAACTTGACACCATTGAATATCAAGGAAAATGTAGAATAGAACAATGTATCTCGACTGATGGGCAGCAGTTCGCAATTCTCACCAACAGCGATATCCGGGTGTGGCGTGCAGGCTCCCCTGCCATAGTAGCACCGCTCACAGTGCCTAATCAGGTGCCAGAATCTCTGCGTTTTTATCAAACGGGCAAGATGCTGGTTTGCCAACACTGGTATGCAGATACCGTTTTCTGGGATGTTGTCCAGAAACAGGTGGTACCTCCCCCGATCCCACAAAGGAGCGGGGGTAAAAAGTGTGCACTGTCCCCTTGTGAAGAATTGTTGGCTCTCATCGGAGAAGGCGGTCAAACGCTTGAAGTCTGGAACATTATGTCCGGAATCCGAATAGCAGAACTCACCGGACACCAAAGTTTTATCACCACCGTGGTGTTTTCACCATCAGGGGAACACCTCATCAGCGGTGATATAGATGGAAAGCTTATTGTGTGGCGTGTCCAAAGTTGGGAAAAGCAGCATGCATTTATAGGGCATGCAGAGCCGCTTCGGACAGCAGCCTTTCACCCCAACGGAAAGCAATTCGTTACTGCTGATGGGTATAGTATATTTCTTTGGGACGTTACGAGTGGTGAACAGCTTGGCTCACCTGCTGTAGACTCCACCTTTGTTGCCCTATATAAAGGAGATATGCGACAAATCCAGAGACAAATCAAGCCACGTTACAAATCTTCAAAGCATTTCCATTCAATTACATTTTCACCTTGTGGCACTCTGTTGGCTGGTGGATTACGCGGTGGGGTTCATCTGTGGGATGCTGCAACTTTGGAGCCGCACATGGGGATGATTCTACCTGAGAGTTGCTCCCATATTGGTGTCGTGGTGTTTTCTCCATGTGGTCGGTATCTTGCCTCCGGTTCTTGGTGGAGAGAAACGGACAAGGTTTCTATCCGTTTATGGGAGGTAGCCACTGGGGAAAACATCCATACCTTCTGGGGACATACCTCAGATGTGCAAAACCTCGCTTTTTCAAAGGATGGCACACTTCTGGCAAGTAGTAGTTATGATGGCACCATCCTGCTCTGGGATATGACACCTTATCTGCAACCTGAAGTTTTATTACGATAATCACGAGTATCCATTCCTCTAATACGACTTGTTGATCCTTCTGTCTATATTTTCTACAAAGTACTTGACAAAAATAAGATGTTCAAGTATCATTTATTACATAGAAACTTGATCCTATATCTTTCCGCGTGTCTTCTCGCAAAAGGCGTGTGGAAAGGTAAGTTTTTTATATTTTTAACGACTTGTGCCAGTTAGTTCTTTTTATGTAATATTGTATTTCACTATTTAATATTTTCTATAACTCAACCCATTCTTATGCTATCCTTTAGTAAATCAATATAAAAGGAACATAAGAATGGACTTACAGTATACCTTAGCAGAATATGGTGCGCAACTGAAAAATAAGACACGCACCCTTGAAAATGTTGCTTCTGTTTGCCAGAAAATCATGGCAACACTTTATGACCATTATTTCCCGGCTGCAGAGACACTGCGTCCGGGGCCCGTTAGTCCTTGTCCAGATAGTGACATTCTTATGATTGCGTGGCTGTTGGAACTCATAGGTAAAGACAGCGAACTGTCAGGATACAAACTGATTAGGGCACAACTCGGACATCTGTTCCGATTTTTACCGGAAAGGTCTCGCTTCAATAGACGCCGGCGCAACTTATGCAGCGCGAGCGAAAAACTGCGGTGTATCTTGATAAAGTTTTTACCGGATGACGAGGTTTTCATTGTAGATAGTTTTCCTATACCGCTCTGCGATTTCAAGCGTGCGTATGCTTCTACATCACCTCTAAAATACGCTGATGGCACTGGCACTTTGGCAACTTATGGAAAGTGTGCTACAAAGGGACTTGACACTTTCTTAGGATTTCGGGGAAGTGTGATAACTACTGCTTATGGGCTCCCTGTTGATTTTGCCATTGCCACTGCGGATACGGATGATAGAGAAGTGCTACCCTTGTTGTGTGAGCGTGGCACTTATCCGATTATCCTTGGAGACAAAGGGTATATTTGTGAAGCACTTGAAACTGATTTACGCCAAACTTACAATGTGTGTCTATTACCGACGCGGCGTAAAAATCAAAAAACACAATATCCAGAACCATTTCAGAAGTTGCATAGTCAAAAAAGGCGGCGCATAGAAACGACTATCAGTCAACTGACAGACCAGTTCAATGTTTCACGGATACGCGCCAAGGCACATTGGGGGTTTCGGACACGCTTGAGCAACAAGTTTGCTGGTTTTACACTCGGCGTTTTTTTGAACCAATGTTTAGGACGCTCGCTAATGGCACTCAAAGACGTTGTTTACGCATAATAAGACAAAATAGTATTAGATACTTTACAAAAAGTTAACTGGCACAAGTCGTTAAGTTACCAATTGTGTTCTGATGTGTTCTCAACATTTTACTCATTATTCTTTCCTTTCCCATATTATAACGCGTTGTGCTAGTTAACATTGGTATGTTTATATTTCACATGTCCGTCTCGTTTGGGTTGAATTCCGTAACTTTTCCGATACCTGATGACCTCAAAAGTAGGAGGGAACTCCGATTCCCGACGACAAACGGGTCGCGATTCGGAGATCGCTCCTACAAATATGAAAAGTTGTAAAAAACAACAAAACTATCACCTAACTAGCACAAGTCGTTAACTTAGTGATTGCTTTGTTGTTTGTGGGTGGCTGTATTTTCCTGCTGACAGGCAGTTGGGATACCTCAGAGACTGAAGCAGCAAAAGGATGCTGTGGTGGCGGGACAACTTTAGTCGCTGAAACCACTAACGGCTGTTGTGGCGGAACCAATAAAGTCTCTGACTCGGATACCTACAATTGTAACTGCCTTGATACTGGTAATGAAGACGCTGACTGCGGTGATTGCTATGTAGATCCTGATAATGCAGATAGTGAATGTAGCGGGGCAAACACACAATCTTGTGCTACTGCTTGTAATGATGATTTTTGTGGTGAAGGTAAAAGTTGGTGTAATTCTACTGATTTTGAAACCTATTGTCCAAATGATGGTGTAACTGAGGAGCATGGTTGCGAAGGCAGCGGGGACACCTGTAGTAAGAGAACGGAACTTGATGATCCGGACCCTGATGAAGAATAGATAAATACTAAACGTATTGTGAGGACTGTATGATACACACGGCACAGACTGATGGCATGGATGTGACAGCGTGGGCACTCCCTGAAGGTGCCGTTGCCCGTTTAGGACGCGGTCGTATTCGTGGGGGTCTCACATTTTCACCTGATAGTGATTCTCTTGCTATGGCGACAGACATCGGGTGTTGGTTGTATGACCTTGAAACATTAACACCGCGGGCATTGTGGAATACAGAACGGGGGATGGTTTCTGCCATCTCCTTTTCTCATGATGGGCAGTGGATTGCTACCGGAAACATGGACGGCACCGTGAAAAACAAAGACGGCACCGTGAAGGTGTGGGACGCACAGACCTTACAGTGCGTTTCGACAATAGGATCACCCCAGACTATTCACCATATCAGTCTTTCTCCGGATGGTAAACACTTAGCCATGTCTGGCGGAACTTGGACTGCTGTTTATGCATGGCGCGCGAACACGACTACGCCTATTTTGAACTTCGCTTTTACACAAAAACGTCGGGTGTCTCATGCATCCTCAACAGCGTTTTCTCCGGATGGGTCTCTCTTTGCGTACAAGTCTGGCTACAATCTAACATCTGTGATGGCTATAGAGACAGGCGAGATTGTCGCGGAACTTCCTGACACGTATACTGAAAAACCAGTGGGATGTGTGAAATTGGCTTTTTCCCCTTGTGGTGAGTTCCTTGCGGGTTGTAATTGGAAGGACACGGTTCACGTCTGGGAAATCCAAAGCGGTAACTTCGCTATGGAACCGACAACCTACCATCAGAGCACTCGGGTGCTGCCGACGTATCTATCTGATGGCACCCTACGGGTTGCTGTGGGTGATCCAAAAGAGATAGTCATCTGGAATGCGAAGCTACAGGAGAAGGTGTACACCATTGCATATTCGGGGGGAACCTTAGTGTGCTTTTCAGTAGATGGTAGAAAGTTGGCTACCATGAGTAGATACGATGATATTCAGGTGTGGCATGAAGGTTCTCCTTCAAAAGTCGTGTCCCTGCCTGACCATCTACATCCTGACCCTGTCAAAAGGTTCCCCAGCAGACTGGTTTTTTCTAAGGACAGCAGGACGCTCTTTTGTGGATACTGGAAACACATAGGGTTCCTTGCTTGGGATATTTCGCGACGGCAGATAGCGCGGACATTTCCACAAAAATCAGATGAATATGCGCCACATCCGGATATGACTTTCACGATATCTCGTAAAGCAGAACTGATAGCTACTGCGCCCGCACGCATAAGAAACAGTGTGATTAGGGTTTTGGATGTCTCGTCCGGCACGCAAGTCGCAGAACTCAAAACAGATACACGGGGAGTGTCTGGACTGACGTTTTCCCTGACAGGAGATTATCTTGTCAGTGGTAGCCCACGAAGTCCCAGCAAAGTTTGGGATGTCTCGTCCGGCACGCAAATCGCAGAACTCACTGAGAAGGATGATCCACTGTCAAAGCCGTTTGGACGCACAGCGTTTTCACCAAAAAGTAGATATTTTCTAAGTATCCGTAAAGAAAGTATTAGCGTGTGGGATGCGTTGAAGTGGGAGCATATCTATGAATCTAACCTCAAAGAGTTTAAACGGTCTGGGACATTGGTGAGGTTTCATCCGAATGGCAAGCACTTCATCACTGCTGGATACGAAGAAGGTGTCTATGTCTGGGATATCAAAAGCGGTGAACAAGTGGGTTCACTTCCCACAGAAATATGTTTAGATACAACCCTTTATAGAGGCGAACGGGAAAACATCCAACGTGTCCATGACCCACAGGAAGCGTCCTCTCGGCGCGTCCGTGGGCTTAAGACATCCCCTTGCGGCACCTGGATTGCTGGGGCAATGTTTGGTGAGATTAGAATATGGGATGCTGCGACCCTACAAACCCAAATGGTGATAATACTCCCTGCGGGTTGCCAGAAGTCTTATATACTGACGTTTTCTCCTTGCAGCAAGTATTTGGCTACAGGTGCGTGGTGGCAACAGGGACAAACCAAAATGTCTATCCGGTTATGGGAAATCGCAACAGGTGAAAATATACATACCTTCTGGGCACACCCTACTGATATTGATAGACTCGCGTTTTCCCCAGATGGCAAACTTCTTGCCAGTGGTAGTTATGATGGCACTATTTTGCTATGGGATATAACACCTTATCTGTAGCCTGAAGTTTTATTACGATAACCACGAGTATTCATCTCTCCAATACGACTTGTTGATCCTTCTGTCTATATTTTCTACAAAGTACTTGACAAAAATAAGATGTTCAAGTATCATTTATTACATAGAAACTTGATCCTATATCTTTCCGCGTGTCTTCTCGCAAAAGGCGTGTGGAAGGGTAAAGGTTTTATGTTTTAGTTGAAACTTTGTATAACTTTTTGTATTTACAAACCCTATAATATGGGCAAGGAAGGAATAATGAGTAAAATGTTGAGAACACATCAGAACACAATTGGAAACTTAGTGATTGCTTTGCTGTTTGTGGGTGGCTGTATTTTCCTGCTGACCGGCAGTTGGGATGCCTCAGAGTCTGAGGCAGCGAAAGGATGTTGCGGCGGAGATACGACTGCGACTAGCTGCTGTGGTGGTGGGGCAACCTTAGTCGCTGCAACCACTAACGGCTGTTGTGGCAGCACTGAGCGATTATCTGACTCTGATGACGACTACAATTGTAACTGCCTTGATACTGATAATGAAGACGCTGACTGCGGTGATTGCTATGTAGATCCTGATAATGCAGATAGTGAATGTAGCGGGGCAAACACCCAAACTTGTACCGATGACTGTGCACGCACGTATTGTGGGGAAGGCGGTAGTTTTTGTAATTCTACTGATTTTGAAACCTATTGTCCAAATGATGGTGTAACAGACGAGTATGGTTGTGAAGGTGGCGCGAGTGGATGTAGCAATGAAATTGATTGATCTGTAACACCTTCATTCATAAAAAGCACGAGGTATGTATTGATATACACAGCACAGACTGATGGTCAAGACGTGAGGACGTGGGCACTCCATGGAGGTGCCGTTGCCCGTTTAGGACGCGGTCGTATCCGTGGGGGTTTCACGTTTTCACCTGATGGTGGTTCTCTTGTTGTAGCGACAGACATCGGGTGTTGGTGGTATGACCTTGATACGCTGACGCCTCGTGCGTTGTGGAATACAGAACGGGGGATGGTTTGTGCCATCTCCTTTTCTCATGATGGGCAGTGGATCGCTACCGGGAACTTGGACGGCACCGTGAAGGTGTGGGATGCACAGACTTTACAGTGCGTTTCGAAAATAGAACGATCCCAAGAGGCTATTACCTACAATATCAATTTTTCGCCGGAGGGGCAGCACTTATCTCTCGTTAGTATTACACAGACGGCTATCTGTATTGCTGTTTACGACTGGCGTGTGAACATAACTACACCCGTCAGAAAACTCGATTTTACGAGAGTGCCGCGGGTAGACTCTACGTTCTCAACAGCATTTTCCGCTGATGGTCATTTATTTGCGTACACGTCTGGCTACAATATGACGTCTGTGATGGCTATAGAGACGGGTGAGATTGTAGCGGAGCTTCCTGACACGTATACTGAAGAACCCGTGGGATGTGCGAATTTGGCTTTTTCCCTTTGTGGGGAGTTCCTTGCTGGGTGTAATAAGAAGGACAAGGTTCATGTCTGGGAAATCGAAAGCGGTGCCTTAGAAATGGAGCCTACGGCGTATCAGAGTGAACGGGTGCTGCCGATATATCTATCTGATGGCACCCTACGCGTTGCTGCGTGTTATTCAAAAGAGATGGTCATCTGGGATACCAAGCTGCAAGAGAAGGTGGACTCTATTGCATATTCGGGTGGGACCTTCTGGGCAGCGTGCTTTTCAGTAGATGGTAGAAAGTTGGCTACCATGAGTAGATACGATGATATTCAGGTGTGGCATGAAGGTTCTCCTTCAAAAGTCGTGTCCCTGCTCGACCATCTGCATCCTGACCCAGTCCAAAGGTTCCCCAGCACATTGGTATTTTCTAAGGACAGTCGGACACTTTTCTGTGGATACTGGAAAAGCATCGGTTTTCTCGCTTGGGATATTTCGAAACGGCAGATAGCGCGGACATTTCCACAAAAATCAGATGAATATGCGCCACATCCGGATATGGCATTCACGATGTCGCGTAATGCAGAACTGATAGCTATCGCGCCCGCACGCATAAGAAACAGTGTGATTAGGGTTTTGGATGCCTCGTCCGGCACGCAAATCGCAGAACTCAAAACAGATACACGGGGAGTGTCTGGACTGACGTTTTCCCTGACAGGAGATTATCTTGTCAGTGGTAGCCCCCGAAGTCTCAGCAAAGTTTGGGATGTCTCGTCCGGCACGCAAATCGCAGAACTCACTGAGAAGGATGATCCACTGTCAAAGCCGTTTGGACGCACAGCGTTTTCACCAAAAAGTAGATATTTTCTAAGTATCCGTAAAGAAAGTATTAGCGTGTGGGATGCGTTGAAGTGGGAACATCTCTATGAATCTAACCTCAAAGAGTTTAAACGGTTTGGGACATTGGTGAGGTTTCATCCGAATGGCGAACATTTCTTCACTGCTTCACGTGAAGCAGTGGTTATTGTCTGGGATATCAAAAGCGGTGAACAAATGGGTTCACTTCCCACAGAAATATGTTTAGATACAACCCTTTATAGAGGCGAACGGGAAAACATCCAACGTGTCCATGACCCACAGGAAGCGTCCTCTCGGCGCGTCTGTGGGCTTGAGACATCCCCTTGCGGCACCTGGATTGCTGGGGCAATATTTGGTGAGATTAGAATATGGGATGCCGCTACCCTCCAAACCCAAATGGTGATAATGCTCCCTCTGGGCTGTCAGAATTCTTACAAACTGGCGTTTTCTCCTTGCAGCAAGTATTTGGCTACAGGTGCGTGGTGGCAACAGGGACAAACCAAAATGTCTATCCGGTTATGGGAAATCACAACAGGTGAAAATATACATACCTTCTGGGCACACCCTACCGATATTGATAGACTAACATTTTCTCCCGATGGCAAGATTTTGGCAAGTGGCAGTTATGATGGCACCATCCTGCTATGGGATATGACACCTTATCTGTAGCCTGAAGTTTTATGATACAGCAGCCATGAGTGTCCACCTCTCCAATACCACCTCCTTGATCCTTCCGTCCATATTTTCTACAAAGTACTTGACAAAAATAAGATGTTCAAGTATCATTTATTACATAGAAACTTGATCCTATATCTTTACGCGTGTCTTCTCGCAAAAGGTGTGTGGAAAGGGAAAGGTTTTATGTTTTTAATTGAAACTTTGTACCACTTTTTGTATTTACAAACCCTATAATATGGGCAAGGAAGGAATAATGAGCAAAATATTGAAAACACATCAGAACACAATTGGTAACTTAGCGATTGCTTTGCTGTTTGTGGGTGGTTGTATTTTCTTGCTGACAGGCAGCTGGGATACCTCCGAGTCTGTGGCGGCGAAAGGATGTTGCGGCGGAGATACGACTGCGACTAGCTGCTGTGGTGGTGGGACCACTTTAGTCGCTGCAACCACTGGCGGTTGTTGTGGCAGCACTAACCGATTATCTGACTCTGATGATGACTATAATTGTAACTGCCTTGATACTGATAATGTAGACGCTGACTGCGGTTATTGTAGTTCAAGCGATAATTGTAGTAGCACAACTAGCACTTTGGCATGTAATGAAGGTTGTAGTGATAATTGCGGTAGTGATGCCGTTGAAGGTTGGTGCTATGACGATCGTGATGATGGAGAACGAGTTGGGGATACAGTTTGTTCAAAGGATAACGACTATGAAGATGGTGTTTGTGGTGGCGACCCCGATTCGGACGGCACTTGTTATAATAATTAGTGCAGAAAGTGAATAGTTATCTCTCGTAGTAGGTAAGACCCAAGTTGAAAAACTTGGGTCTTACGTGCTTTTCTTTATTTTAGCCAGTCAATAAACATGTCAACGAGTGCTTAAATTCGTGCTTATGGTTACTGCTCAAATGCAACCTACCGTTACTGATGTGACAGCCTGGGAACTACCCGAAGGGGCAATTGCCCGATTGGGACGGGGTGGTCTGCGGGATCTGTCATTTTCACCCGATGGGAGGTATTTTGCTGTCGCAACGACCATCGGATGTTGGTTGTATGACTTACCTACACTTACTCCTCTTGCATTGTTTGAGACAGAACGGGGGATGCTTCAGAGGATCGCCTTCTCGCGCGATGCACAGTGGATTGCTACCGGCAACGCGGATGGCATCGTGAAGGTATGGGACACACAAACCCTGCAGTGCATCACTAAGATAAACTACCGCGGGAATATGGGTGGTTCCAGTGTTAGTACGCTCCACTTTTCGGATGATGGGCAATATCTTGCTATGTCCAGCAACGGACGAAGTGCTGTTTACACTTGGCAAACAGATACTGACGAACCCACCGCGCGGTTCCCGATTGATGCGGAGAATCCGAGAACAACTTTTCGCGGGCCCCGCTTTCCTATCTGCTTTTCACCTAACAGCCATCTACTCGCGTATGTGTCTTCTGTGTCTCCCCAGGACACTATAACGATTTCAGATATAGACACCGGTGGACATATTACAGACTTTAGTTGTCCCACTCCTTTAGGGTTTCAAGGTCTTGTATTTTCCCCGTGTGGTCAATACCTTGCATTGGCGCACAGGAATGGCGATGTGCAGGTGTGTAATGTTCACAACACCACCACGGAAATAGTACATTCCGCATGCAGTGCAACTTATATGAAACTTGCTTATACGCCTGATGGAACACTGCGTGTGGCTGAAGTCCATGAGGGAAAGGTTGTGATTTGGGATACGGTGCAGCGCGAGAAGGTAGACACTTTGGAATTTGGGACACGCGGGGCAGTATGTCGCTTTTCAGACGATGGGACACATTTCGCAGCCGTTAACTCACGCGAATTCCGAGTATGGACAGCAGAAGAACCGATTAGAGTCGTGCCTATGCCTGATGCACATACAAATACTGTAAGATGGTTACGTTTTTCTCAACAAGGAAAGACGTTGATTAGTGTGCACCCCGGACATAAAACTTTGTTCTGGTCTGTTGTGAATCGTCAGGCACAACGAATCTTTCGTCCCCAAACAGAGGGGTACTCTTCGGGCATTAGAAGTGTCTTGTCCCCTTGTGAAGAACTCCTTGCTGCATATATCTTTGGTGGCCGCCATAGCACTGACATTGCTATCGCAGTCTGGCACATTACATCTGGCAACCTAATTGCCGAACTGACTGGACATGAGAAACGTATTCAACAGATGGCTTACTCACCGACAGGAGATTGTTTGGCCAGCGCATCTGTGCCCAATGTGCTCTATGTATGGGAAACGCAGCGTTGGGAAAAGCGGCACGAACTCATAGGGCACACTGATGAGATTACAAATGTGGTTTTTCACTCTGATGGGAAGCAGCTCGTCACCGCGTCCCGGGACAGAACGGCACGGGTCTGGAATGTTGAGAATGGTGAACAGGTGGGTTCACTCCCTTTGGACCCAATCTTAGAAGATATATCCTTATATAAAGGGCGATCCCAAGAAATCCAACAATTCATTGATTGGAAACAGAAGTTGGGGACTCAGCAGCCAACTTTTGTAACTGTCTGTCCAGGTAGTATAAAGATTTCTCCGTGCGGTACCCTCATCGCCGGCAAGTTGTCTCGGGAACGAAGATGGAATAAAATACCTAATGAGATTAGACTGTGGGATGCAGCAACCTTAGAAACACGAATGGCGATACTGCTACCCGCAGATGCTTCTCGGACCTATCGGCTTGCATTTTCCCCTTGTGGACTGTATCTCGCTTCCGGCACTTGGTGGAAAAAAGGTTTAGAGCAGATGTCCATCCATTTATGGGAGGTAGCCACAGGTGAAAACGTCCATACCTTCTGCGGACACCCCACAGATGTTCATGATCTCGCATTTTCACCGGATGGCAAGATTTTGGCAAGTGGTAGTTATGACGGCACTATTTTGCTCTGGGATATAACACCTTATCTGTAGCCTGAAGTTTTATGATACAGCAGCCATGAGTATCGATCTTTCCAATACCACCTCTTGATCCTTCCGTCCATATTTTCTACAAAGTACTTGACAAAAATAAGATGTTCAAGTATCATTTATTACATAGAAACTTGATCCTATATCTTTCCGCGTGTCTTCTCGCAAAAGGCGTGTGGAAGGGTAAAGTTTTTTATGTTTTAGCTGAAACTTTATATAACTTTTTGTATTTACAAACCCTATAATATGGGCAAGGAACGAATAATGAGTAAAATGTTGAGAACACATCAGAACACAATTGGTAACTTAGTGATTGCTTTGCTGTTTGTGGGTGGCTGTATTTTCCTGCTGACCGGCAGTTGGGATGCCTCAGTGTCTGAGGCAGCAAAAGGATGCTGTGGTGGTGGGACAACATTAACAGATGCTTCCACACTTGCGAACACTCAGTACTGTCCAACTGGATGGAGAGGTTGTGCTTTTCCTAATACTTGTGCTGAGTGTGTTCCCAAAGGCGACAGTACGTATTGCAGCGGTAATAATTGTTGTACTTCTGCAGATACAGATTAAGAATTCTCTATATATTCAAGGGCATTTAGTTCTGCGGTTTCGTGAAAACCCAGGGTTTGTAAACCTGATTTTCACGAATAGCATTCAAGAAAATGAACTAAATGTCCTATTTTATTCAAAAAATTATAGTTGAGGTAGACAATTGTACATACAAACAAATATTCCTCATGTAGATGTTAACTTGGATACCACTAAGTGGGAACTTCCAGAGGACGCGATCGCTCGATTAGGAAGAGGACGTATAAAACAACTCGCAATTTCGCCAGATAAGAAATACATCGCTGTTGCAACTTTCATAGGGACGTGGGTGTATGAACGATCAACACTTGTACCTATCAAATTATTGGACACGGAAAGAGGGATGATTACTACGCTTGATTTTTCACCCAATAGTCAGTGGCTTGTCACAGGCAACGCGGATGGTACCATAAAGGTATGGGACCATCATCACGGTATATGCATTTCCCGAATAGAATACCCGCAGTCGATTTCTAAAATTGTTTTTTCAGGTAACGGTCAGCGCATTGCATCTTCGGTTACCACAACAGATATCATTAACATCTTTCATGCAGAAACGGGTGAACAGATTTCCCGCCTTTCTGCTGTTCCAGACACCAAAGTAAAATGGCGTGGAGTACCCCGCCCGATTTGCTATTCCAATGACGGGCAACTCTTGGCATGCGCTAATCCCACTGACGCAGAGGGCACCACCGATTTTATTTCTGTATGGCAAGTCGAAACGAATGAATGCATCGCATACTTCAACGGACATACGGCACTCGTGCATGCTCTTGATTTTTCACCTTGTGGACATCTCCTTACAACTAGTGATATATCTGGTATACTTCGAGAGTGGGAGGTCGACACCGGTAATCAGGTACGGGTGTTTTCCGAATATGCTGAAACCCATTGGATAATTCCGTCTTATTCAACTACTGGTGCGCTGCGTATTGCTGCAGTAGGTAAAACTGAACCGACCGACACTATCGTGTTGGATTTGGAACTATGTGAAAAGTTGAAAACCTTTAAACAACCTGTGAGTCGTAATAGCATCCAATTTGCAAAAGGGACTACCTTAGTTTTCTCATCCGCAGCGGTAATAAACGTATGGGATATGGATACGCCAGACACTATTACTACTATCTCTACGAATAGTTCCCATCCGCGCACATTGGCGTTCTCCCTTGATGGGCAGAAAATTTTAGGTGTTGGTGCGGGTCCAGCAACCTATTGGGATTTGGATTCTAAAAAGTTTCCCATACGATTGATATTACGTACGGCAACGCTAACTCCTATTTCGACACAAACGCTGATTAATTCCGTACATATCTCTAAACAAGAAGATATAGTAGCGTTGTCTACCGCTCGTAATATGCTTTACTTATGGGATCTTAAAACATATCAGACAATCTATCCGAACGATGTTCACCAAAAGTCTATACCCCTCGCTGCTTTCTCAGGAGAACAAGGTGGGGAACTAGACAGTAGATTACATGTGTGGGATGTAAAAGGGAACCATCACACTATCAATGGTCACTCTAAAAGCGAGGCGTATGTAATAGAAGCTGTGCTCTCATCTACAGGGAAAAAATGGGCAAGTGGGCACGATGATGGGATGTTATATGTTTGGGATCGGCAGGAGAATTGTAAAGAGTTTACAGGACATATTGCTTCAATATGTGCACTTGCATTTTCACCAGATGAGAAGTATATGGCAAGTGCTTCAACAGACGGAATAGCAAGAATCTGGGACATAGTGTCCGGTGAGACACTTGCTTTGCTCACCGGAACCCAGTTAGATGTAGATATTTATAATGGTGATGACCTACAAAAACAAACATTGGAAACACAACAACGTGAAAGGTCCAAGCAAGGAGAACCTACGCTGTGCCATGAAATTAGGAAAATAGCCTTTTCCCCTTGTGGAACACTAATTGCTGGCGGATTAGAAGGCGAAATTCGATTGTGGGACGCGGTTACCTATAACATTCACACTGCGATACTGCTTCCTCAAGGTTGTCAACACCCATATGCCATAGCTTTTTCCCCTTGTGGACGGTATTTAGCCACTGGATCATGGTGGCAAGGCACTCAGAAAGTTTCCATCCGGTTATGGGATATTCATAAAGGTGAAAATGTCAAGACTTTCTGGGGACACCCTACGGATGTGCAAGACCTTGCTTTTTCGCCAGATGGAACGCTATTGGCAAGTAGCAGTTATGACGGCACTATTTTGCTATGGGATATGACACCTTATCTGTAGCCTGAAGTTTTATAATATAGCAGCCACGAGTATCCACTTCTCCAATACCACCTCTTGATCCTTCCGTCCATATTTTCTACAAAATACTTGACAAAGATAAGATGTTCAAGTATCATTTATTACATAGAATTTGAACCTATGTCTTTCTGCGTGTCCGTTCGCGAAAGGTGTGTGGAAAGGGAAAGGTTTTATGTTTTTAGTTGAAACTTTGCATAACTTTTTGTATCTTACAAACCCTATATGGGAAAGGAAAGAATAATGAGTAAAATGTTTAGAACACATCAGAATACGATTGGAAACTTAGTGGTTGCCTTGCTGTTTGTGGGTGGTTGTATTTTTTTGCTGACCGGCAGTTGGGATACCTCAGTGTCTTGGGATACCTCAGTGTCTGAGGGAGTAAAAGAATGCTGCAGCTGTGACGGTAGGACAGCTTTAGTCGCTGAAACCGCAGGCGTTGGTGACTTCAGGTGCGACTGTCTTGATCGTGGTAACCCAGAAGCTGACTGTGGTTTTTGTACTCCTCAGAATTATTGTAGCGACTTTAATACAACTAACGGGTCTGGCTGCAGTGGTAATAACACTGGGGTTAGAAAGTTTAACTGATATGTAAAGTGTTTTCGCTTAGAGAGACAAGCATATATGAAACACATAACACAGATATAACCACTTGGTCTCTTCCTACGGGTGCGACTGCACGTTTAGGGTGAGGTCGTATCCGTGGGGGCCTAATATTTTCATCTGATGATGGTTCTCTTGTTGTAGCGACAGACATCGGGTGTTGGTTGTATGACTTTGATATGCTAACACCCCGTGCGTTGTGGAACACAGACTTTTGGGACACCCTACCGACGTGTAGTGTCTCGTTTTCTCTCCCGATGGCAAGAATTTGGCAAGTGGTGGTTATGACGGCACCATAATGCGATGGATATAACACCTTACCTTGTATACATAGATGTTCCCCATAGACACTCAATCAGAACCGATACATAAGGAGAAATAATTGCGATCAAACACAAACTTCTTTACCGTCTTTCTACTGTTAATAGTTTATACTTTCGTTTATGCGGATAGCCCAGGTTCTCGCCCTGATAGTCACGCGCCTATTGGAGTTATGGGGGAACATGCCCACAAAACTGGTGAATGGATGCTATCCTACAGGTTCATGGCAATGGATATGCGAGAACTACGTTCAGGCACCACCGCACTTGAAACTGCTGACGTGCTAAAAGAGTTTATGATGGTGCCGACACAGATGGACATGAAAATGCACATGCTCGGTGTCATGTTCGCTCCGCATGACACAATCACGCTCATGGCAATGACAAACTATCAACAACTTCACATGGAAATGGAAGGAGCACACGACCATACAACAAGTCATCATGATCATCCTGTAGGCACGCACGAGATGTCAAGCGCCGGGATTGGCGATGTTAAATTAGAGTCTTTACTCACACTGTGGAAAACAGACCATCTCAATTTAATCGGAAATATCGGTGTTTCACTGCCGACAGGTTCCATTGAACAAACAGGCATAGATGGAGACATCCTACCCTATCCGATGCAACTCGGTAGTGGTTCCTTTGTAGGAAAGCCAGGTGTAACGCTTTTCGGATATCACGGAAATTGGTCTTATGGTAGTCAGCTGAGCGGTACGTTTCCTCTGCATACCAATAGCAGTGAATATCGACACGGAAATGCCTTCAACGCTACTGCATGGGGCGCTCGACAGATAAGTGATTGGCTCAGTTTCGGGGGGCGACTTCTGTTATCGCATAGCGGGCATATCTCCGGTAGTCATCCTAGCTTGAACCAAAACATGAGTCCTAGCCACCGTCCTGATTTTCGTGGCGCTACTCAGCTTAACATTGCTATTTCAAGCAATCTGATGATCCCGCCAGGAAAACCGTTGGCAGGACAGCGGATTGCAGTTGAGTTCACTATGCCTGTTTATCAGAATCTTACAGGGACACAACTAAAAAACACATGGAGTCTCATACTCGGTTGGCAATATGCCTTTCGGTTGTAATACACTATGAAGTTCTATCAAAAAACCCTATTATGTGCCATTTTGCTGCTTGCCTTCTGGATTCGTATCCAAGGTGTCGGAAGATTACCCGACAATCAATTTACCTCTAATGATGCCTATCTCTACGCTTTGCAAGCACAAGAGATTGCTGAGCACGGGATACTTCCCGCCCGCGATATGCGCCGTTGGTTGCCGGAAGGTAGAGAAAACGGCCAACGTTTGTATCTCTATGCTTACGGTATTGCCTATATCCAGAAGTCAATCGGATGGATATTTCCAAAGCTTACATTGTACCATATTCAAGTTTACTTACCCTGTATCTGTTTTATTGTAGGTCTCAGTGTGTTATGCCTTTTTCTTGTCCGCGTACATGGAGTCTACTTCGCCGCTATTGTTATCTTACTACTCGCGACTTTACCGGGTAGTATTGAGCGTAGTGCAGCGGGATTCGGCGACAGAGACGCATGGTGTTGGATGTTCGGTATCTTGGCTGTGATAAGTTACCTTTGGAAAGAACGAATGGAACCAGGATGGCAGAGATGGGTAACAACAGCGCTCTGCGGTGCCATTGTCTTTCTTGGCGGAATGAGTTGGGAAGGATTCGGATTCTTCCTCATAATTATAATCGCCATAGAACTTTGGAAATTTTGTACCACAGACACAGAAGATCGCCTCATAGAGTATGTTCTCTGGATACTTATGTTTGTCCCATGGCTCTATTTCATAAGCCCCGCCTACCGAAGCGGATACAGTTCTAACACACACCTTGCTGCGATTATGCTCTTTCCACCCTTGGCAGTCCTTATATTGCGCGGCATAAGATATCTGCTACTGACCTACGTAGAACAATTACGCCGCTATGCACGAAAACTGGCATGGGGGTTAACGTTACTTAGCATCACAGCAGGGATCGTTTATATCATTACGCAAGCGAGCACTTTCGAAGAAACAGCATATCCGTTTCATGAGAACCAATTCATAAAAACTATCGGGGAATTAGCCGACCCAAATTTCAGATATTGGTGGATCCGACACGGTGCAATTTTTGTTTTAGGCAGTATCGGGTTAATAACATCGAGCCTCTATTTATGGAAATTGAAAGGAATTCCGATAGCGGTCTCACTGTCTCTGTTTGCCGCAACAACGTTCTTCCGGGATCAGCTCAACGGATGGGTTGGAGAAACCCCTTGTAATATCCTTTTCGTTGTTTCATTGGTTCTAAGCGTCTTATCCTTCGGCATTGCCAGCTTTCGAAAAGAAAAATCAAAAAATGAACTTGTTATACTCGCGACACTTGGATGGTTTCTCTTATGGGTAGCATTAGCACGAGGTGCTGTACGAAATGACTTCCTTGTTGGTATGCCGCTCGCCTATGGTACCGCATGGCTCTTATGGCTCTTTCCCGCGCACCTCATACAAAAACTCAAAGACATGGAAATAGTTTATCAACAACTCAGCGAGAAACAGGTGACAGTAACTGTCGCTACTATTGTTTTAATACTCGTTCTATCTTGGACACCCTTCGGTGGACATGCACACAGGTCAGTTCATACTGCCAGCATGCGTTCTCCAGTTCCCGGAGAAAATAGTCGCGCAGAAGCTTATAAATGGATGAAAGATACACTTCCACAAGAATCTATCATAGCTGCACATTGGAATTTTGGCATACAAATGAATGTCCTCGGTAATGTAGGCACAATCATTGACCCCGACCAGTTCATAAAACGAATATCTCTATTTTACCGACATGTCTTCTGTGCGCAAGACGAGCAAGAGGCACTCTCCTTTTTAAAAACATATAAAGTCACACATCTAATGTTGATGGATCAAGATATGATATCCCGGTCCAGCAACTATTCATCTATTGGTAGCGATGAAGACGGTGACAGGAAGTTTAGAACCTATCGGTTGACGCGCACAGAAACACCGATCGGGACACCGCACCGAATGCAATCACGAGACGAAGAATGTCTGTTGTCCTTTATTGATATTTCCCGCCCTACACCTGAAACGTTAGCGATAATAGCAAAATTTAGAGACGAAAGTGATACAGAAGAATCTACAGTCCAAAAACTTGATCAACCTCAGGAAAAGACCCTAGACGCAACTGTTCAGAACGTTGTAAACAATCTTACCTCTCCAATTTTTGTGGAGATTGAAAATGGCGGAGTCGTTTTATATTTTGATCCTGAAATCCGCCTGCAAAGGGCTTTTTATATACCACCTGTTGGTTGGAACAGTTTCACTGTCAAATTACTTAGAGGTGAACATAGCGAAGCTTTCGTGCCTGTGTATCCAACAAACGAAAATGCTGGCATAGACGTTAAAGTTTGGGAAATTCACTATCCTCCCAATATAGAGACGAATGAGAAATATCGTACAACAAAGTGGGAACCGACCAAAACGAATAATCTGAATAAAAAATAGAATCGGCATAATACACATTCACTTGCCACTTCTCCAATCGGGATGCCGTGAAGCATTTTGGCAATAGTATTTATAGAAAGCCCTTGATAATAAAAAGCACCAAGTGCGAGCTCGGCGATGGGTCTCCCGCGGTGCGTGTGGTGTCTCCTTTACGAAGTTACGTTGGTTTTATCCGAGGAACACTATGTGTCTCTATTCATCAAGAAAAATCAGGTCAGATTTTCTTGACATTTCTTCTGACATGTATTACACTTTTTAGAGAGTTTGTGAAGACTCAACATCACACAGATAGAAATTGTCCAAATTTCAGTAAATTTGAGGATGTTCCATAACACAGAGTTTTGGGCAACTCTTATTTATCAAACACCCTCAGTGTAAAAAGGAAAGGAGAATAATCCAAATGAGGATTCCGATGATTAAGCATCCAAAGTTTAAAACGAATGTTATTAATTGTATGAGTCTGTTGCTTATCAGTGCAGCAGTTTTAATGCCTTTGTTTGCGCAAGTTCCATGGGAGAGAATTGTGACGAACTAGAGAATAAAGTTAGCGAGTTAGAGACTGATTTGCTTGCGGCGAAAATTGCGTTGGAACTGGCGAAAGCGGCATATAATGCTGCTGAAGATCCTGTACAAAAAGCAATTTTGTGGATAGCTAAAATCCTTCTTGAAGACAACGTAAATGACATAAAAGAAGATCTTAAAGAAGCAAAAGAAAAGCTGAAAAAATGTCAAGAAGACATTTTAAAATGTCCTTGTGGCTGCGGCGACCTCAACGAAGAATGCGATTGTGAGGAGAACATTGGAAGCAGTAGTAACAACAATGAAAGCAGTAGTAACAACGACGGTTGATCCCAGATCATAAATATATTAATTTCAGGACTTACGCAATTGTCACGCATTTTCAATAATTATGGTTAAAAGGGTGTAATCTTCAGCAGAATGCAGAATTCTGAGTTCCCAGCGCGCTTACAAAGCGTGCCTACCGTTTGTGCGGAAGTCCTGATTTTTTACCCTAATTTTTAAAGGAGGAAGACAGATGAAAAAGATTTTCGCCGTGACATTCGTAGCTTTCTTCGTTGTTGGCACTGTGATTTTTTACGTTCTTACACAGCGTGCCCATCAAAACGATGCTCTTATGGTGGAGCACCCGGACACACTGTATGATCCAGCAACGAAAACACAGTCCATGGAAACAACTATACACTCAGATGGGGATCCAGTGCGGAAGGAACCTTCAGAATCTGTGGAAACAATGATTATTGCAGAAGATAGAGCAACGGATTCACACTTAGAACCAATGACTCCTAACTTAGGAACCGAACTAGCAAGTTCACCTACCGTTGAGTCTAAGTGCCAAGATCCGGTGTCAATGCTTCTAATGCTTTCTCCAGAGGAAGTTGCATCAGTGAAAGCCGAATTTGAAGCACTCGACCGCGAATTAGATTTCAAAATTAGAGAAGTTGACGAGCTGTTAGTAGATATACATCGCAGTCTGAGTAAATATGCAAGAGAGATAGCATCTGAACTCAGTGCGATGTCACCAAGAGAACAGATCGAATTTTTCGAAGAACTGAAAGTGGAATTCAGCAACATTGAAAACCATCCAATTGTTGCGATACTTCCCGAGGATATTGTTAATAATTCGGAACTACTAAAGCGGGCCTGGCATGATTTTTTGGACGCACTCTCGAGTGCCGGATATACGGCACCACCAAATGCAAAGCTTTGATGTCTTGAGGACCGTTTGTCTTGCTCCATATAACTTTAAGCAAGAATTAAGCAAGGAGATAAAAATGAAAAAGTTTTTTGTTTTGACTTTTGTTGCATTCATCATAGGAGCAGTCCTCTTTGGATTTCACTCCCAAGCGGATAAACCATCCTGCCAAGCGAAAGCGATCCAAAAGGCTGCGGGTAAAAAAAATAACGCACCTGTTCCCCCCGATGAACAGCTCGCTATTCTACGCGAGAATACAACGCGCCTTACTGACGTATTTGCAAAAAGTTTAGTGATAATACTTAAAAACCGATCTGAATCTGAACAACGTTTGTTTTTACAGAAACTTTACGGAATAATAAATACAAAGGTTGAAAATTCTTGGAAAGAACAAAAACGCCCAATGTTTTCAAAAGAAGTTTTCACGGAGGTGATACGGTGTTCGCTTTTAGAATCGTTGGCCAAACATAACTACAAGCCGCCAGACAATATGGTTTTTGAGGTGCCCCCGGATCCCTCAAAACCGACAAATAAGAGTGAGAAAAAAAAATGCGCCTGTTGCACTGATAGTATAAAAGCCCTTCGCCAAAAACTGCAAAAGGCACGTGAAGCACGCGAGGCAGAAAAACAGAAGAAGGTTGTTCGTGATCTGAAAAATACGAAATTTACCACACCTTCTGCTTCAGAAACAACAAACAAGTAATACCAAATTACGGGATTTTATCTTATTCTATTGGGTATTAGGCGAGCTTACAAAGCACGAAATCAACGCTGAATGCGCTTGGGCAAGTGAGCGTATAGCACTTGTCTTGTCATGATTCAACTATAAAGAAAGAGAATTGTGTCTCCTGTAAACGTTTCAAGGATATCTTGTGCCGTCCCTTGCATCTGTTGTGAAAAAAGCAATGACTCGGATCATTTTCTTCTGCCCCGGATACCACTTTATCACGTGCAAGGGTTTTGTCTTATAATGGAGGGCAGCTCGCTTTGTTTTGTGAGTTTCGGCGCGGTTGTGCCCTCACGCACTGTGTCACACTCACTGCTTAGGGTAAGGCTTAGTCAAGGTACCCACTACCTGAAGGTAGGGGCTTGTGCTTCGTAGCGACTGCGGTTTTCTCAAAGAGTCCACCGTCTGACTGTCGCTCCACAATAGCTGCCAAGCTAGTGGATAGTCCAGTCTAAAATTGTGGGTATAAGTGTTTTAGTCGGATGTGCGCATCATCCGTTGTGAAGTGCCAGTCCACTTGCTTCGCTTCACGATTACGCCTTGCCTCCCAGGCTTTTGTCTCTCTCCGTAGTGTTTCTATGTCAGGGATACGCCGACACAAACATTGGCGTGTGAGCACACTCAGTTCTATCTCCGCTATATTCAACCAACTTCCATGCTTAGGTGTATAGACTATTTCCAAACGCGAACACAATCTCTCTGCTGCCTTCGCTCCAAATGTTTTGGACAACGACGAAAAGTTATGCGTATTCAGGTTATCACAGACTAAAATCACACGCTTTGCTAACGGATACACCTCATCCAATAGCACCCGGACTTCCTCCGCCCAATCCGTTGCGGTCCGACGCTCCCGAACAGACACACGCCGCCACCCCGCAAGTGCCGCTGTGAAAATGAAAAGTTGAGCCGTGCCATTGCGTTTATATTCATTGTCTACACGCTTGACCTGCCCCGGTTTAGCGGGATGGGGATCACGGGTATCACCTCTCAACGTTACAGATTGTTCATCCATGTTCACAACAGGAACATCCGGATCCAAAGGTTGCTGATAGAGATTTAGCACCGCCTCCATTGCCTCAACAAACTCGGCAGCTTCTTCAGGAGGGATCACCCATTGCTCCACAAGATGCGGTTTCAAAGCGTTTTTTTGAGTGTCTGACGCACCGTTTCTGGTGAAATACTCTCTACAATCTCAAGTCTAACCAGTTCTGACGCAAGAAGCCGTAGTGTCCATTTGCCAGCACCTTCTGGAGGCTCCCCACAACTCAGGGCTATCAAGCGCGCCTCAGCTGCACCATCAAGCTTGCAAGGCGTGGGAGGATGTTCGCGCTTAGCACGATACAAGGCACGAGAAAAACCACCTTCCGTAAAGCGCTTGCGCACATTAGCTACTGTCTGGTGATTACACTCATACGCATCAGCTATTTTTGTATCGCTCCAACCGGGGCCCTTCACATCCGATTTCAGCAAAATATAAGCATTCCTTATCTTATACGCCTCGTTTTTACCAGTGTGGACACAGTCTTCCAACTCTTGACGCTCCGTATCGCTCAGTTGGACAACATATTTTTTATTCACAGCAGTGTTCCTCCTAAGTAGTATTATATACTATAAGGGAAACACTTTCGTCTGTCAAGATCGCAAAAAATCAAAAAATAATCATATAAGTTTAGACTGGACTATCCACTAGACTGTTCCATATTCTTGGTGTTTGCAAGAATGTATCCAACGCATTGATAGAGGTTGGCAAAACTTCTTTTCTAAGCGTGCGAAGCGTGCGCCAAAGTTTCGGAGTAGACACAAATATCGTTCTATGGCGTTTGATGGTAGCCAAGTCAAGATAGAAACCCTTGACAAAGAAAACGGGTGTCCTGTAGCGAAAATCCGTATCAACAAGCGTTGGTATCGGTTCTGGTATAGCCGACCGATTGAAGGTAACATCAAACGGGTTACCATCAAGAAAGACTTTGTAGAGGATTGGTATATCACTCTCACAACAGATGAAAAAGGACTTGAGCCCGCACCTAAGACTGGTAGAACAGCAGGGTTTGACTTTGGGCTCAAGCATTTTCTTACCTGTTCGGATGGCACAAAATATCAATCGCCAGAGTTCTATAAAGCTGCTGCGAAATGGATGAAGCGCGCAAGTCGCGCATTGTCTCGGAAGCAGAAAGGCAGTAGCAATCGTGACCGCGCAAGAAAAAATGTGGAGCGTGTCCATAGGAAAATTAATCGGCAACGCGAAGACCATCACTGGAAACTTGCATTGGAACTTGTCCGAAACTTTGACATCTGCTACTTTGAAGACTTGAACCTTGATGGCATGAAACGCCTCTGGGGACGCAAAGTCTCTGACTACGCATTTGCAGACTTCATGCAGAAAATAAAATGGCAAGCACAAAAACGATGTAAATCCATTGTATATATTGACCGATGGACACCTACAAGCAAAGTCTGCAATGCCTGCGGACAAATCCAGATGTTCTTTGATCTGAGTATACGGGAGTGGTTCTGCCATCACTGTAAAACTCAACAGGACCGAGATATAAACGCAGCGATTAATATCCACAAGGTTGGGGCATCAACCTTTTCAGGAGGAGACGTAACACCTGCTTCGGCAGGCAGTCTTTGATGATAGAAGAATCCCAACGCCTTTAGGCTTGGGAGTATGTCAAGAAGAAATGTCCCGACTGCTTGATGAACTAATTCAGCTGCGTCGACAGGAAAGAATCAATTACCAGGAATACCTCTCCAAAGTCACAGCGTTAAGCAAGCAAGTTTCCGACCCGAGCACAAAACCAGATTATCCACCACGCATTGATACAGCAGCACCGCAAGCATTTTTTGATAACTTAGGAGACGACATTCCTGTTGATCTTAGAGCGGAAATAGCAATATCAATAGATGAATCTATCAACAGTCAAGGCACCCAAAGCTAAAGCATTGGGCTTGTGCTTCGTAGCAGTTAGCGTTTCCGAAGAAGCGTCTTACGTCTGCTCCACAACCAAATCAACGCCACATGCGCGTTTGGCATTTGTCGGGATCACAAGCAGCCCGAAGTATATTGATAGCAGCGTTTATGTCTCTGTCGTGGTGCGTATTACATCTTTGACATATCCACTGCCTATCATTGAGAGAAAGATTTTGCGTGTGATGTCCACACTCAGAACAGGGTTTTGTTGTAGGTGTCCATTGTCCGACTTGTAGGCATTGACGCTTATGTTTGAAACACTTGTATTTGAGCAACTCAACAAACTGGTAGAAACCGAGATCGGAGACTTTGCGTCCCCAGATACGACGTTTCATGCCGTCAAGGTTGAGCGTTTCTATAGCGATAGTATCAAAGCGCCTGCAGAGGGCGGTAGCGAGTTTCCATTGCCAATCAAGACGTTGATTGCTAACCCTGATGTAAAGGCGTGCGAGTTGTCTAATAGCACGATAGTAGTTAGCAGACCCTTTCACTTTGCGACTGACAGACTTGTTCAGTTTGCGGAGTTGCTTCAAAGATTGTTTGAGAAACTGCGGACTTTCTATTTTATCACCATTACTCAGCGTCAAGAACGTTTTGATACCGAAATCTATCCCTACGCTCTCACCTGTAGCAGAAAAGGGTTCGGTAGACGCATCATCTGTCACGATGAGCAGGTAGTAATCGCCAACAGCATCTCTGCTGATTTGGACATAGCGCACATTGCCGTGCCAGTCGCGATGTTGATGGAAAGAGAACCAGGTACGGTTAAATTTCAAGGATTGCGATCTGTTATCCCAAGACTTAAAAGAAAGACGGACACGCCCGTTTTCAAGTTTGTAGCCTGTTTGGAACTTGGCAGAACGATAGCGATGTTTCCGTTTCGGTTTAGGAATACCGCCTTGTCCAGCAAAGAAGCGTTGGTAAACATCATGGATACGGATTATAGCAGCGTCAAGCGTATCTCTCGGTATCCACGCCCAATGTTTCTTCGTTGTCTTGAGCAACTTCGTCAGATGCGGCTGCAAGCGATACCTGCCCGCGTATTTGCCATAGATGCGGTAATACCGCTTCTCCAAACGCAAAAAATGGACACTTTTTTACCGCAGTGGCGCACCTATCGAGACGAGTTGAACAAAGCACCATTGGCACATGAAAATTGGCGATATTGATCTATGCGGCGGTCGCACATGTGCGCGTGCCGCTCATGTGCGACCGCCATCCATAAGCGGCTATTGTAGGAGGGAACTCAGATTCCCGAATATTTTCTGTAGGAGCGATCTCCGAATCGCGACCTACGAATTATTACCGGACAATATGGACATACTCTGTGCAATGGCAGCACATGTGCGCGTGCCGCTCATGTGCTGCTCGATAGTCGGGAATCGGAGTTCCCTCCTACAAAGAACTGGGCAATATTGACCGACCTACGCAATCGGTGCTTTACCTTTATTTACAAACAACGAATTCAGTGCATCCCCCAACACCTGATTAACAGTCTTATCCTCTTCAGCACAAATAATTTTTACCTGCCTCAATACCTCCGGCTCAAAATATCCGGATATATGACGTTTACCGCGACGAGAAGGCGGTGCCTTATCATCAGTTTTTTCATTTTCCACCGGTGTATTTGGTGAGACTGGTGTTTCCTCTGCCTCCGTCTCCTGTCCGTATCCGTCCAAAAGTTCTTTAAGTTGTGTTTTTGCTGGCATATTTATACCTCCATTTCCTTTGCCAAATATTTATAGAGTGCGTGAACCTCGCTACTCGCCTTGCTACGTGGTTCAGACTCTTGTACCGTCAAGCCATCAATCAATGCATGAACAAACGCCATACGATGCCCAAGTGAGCATGGCGCGCAAGGCACACCATAAGCTTCTATCGCACGCCGCGCTTCCTCAGTTAACTTCCCACGCGCAGGCGTTCCATTGAGTACAACATGGGCTGGAACATTCGCAAGCTTCACAACATCAACCGTTGCGCCGATAGCAATTAGGTCCAAACTTGCTGGTCTACATGGTATCAAAGCAATTGTCGCAACACGCGCTGCTGCAAGTGCAGATGTTTCCGCATGGGCAGCCGTATCAATAATCGCTAAGTCTACATCGCTGTTCTCTGCTTTCTTCAAAAGGTCCGGCAACCGCGACGAATGCGCCGAAATTACGGTAGGTGTATCTGTCTCGCGTTTATCGCTCCAGCTAACAGCACTCGCCTGCGGATCAAGATCAATTAAGGCTGTGGTATGTCCTGCTTGTTCCGCTGCGACAGCAAGATGAACAGCAATGGTAGTTTTTCCCGTTCCGCCTTTACGAGATAGAATTGCTAACGTTTTCATGACACCTCTCAATGCGCGATAGCAGCACATGTGCGCGGGTCGCTCATGTGCGATGGTTACTCATGTGCCGCAGTTGACCATGTGCCTAATCGCACATGTGCTGCAGCTGCTCATGTGTGAAAAACGTTAGATATTTGAATAAGGTTTCAGTTTGAGAAGACAGACCAACTAATTTTGATCTGCTTGTGCGGATGCAGCACATGTGCGCGGGTCGCTCATGTGCGATTACGTCTATACCCGGTAGCTTTATTTTGCTAACTTGGTTCTCCGAATAATGAGTCGCTCACCTTTTAGCGTTGCTGTGTGTTTCCCATCAGCAAAGTCTTTCCACTGTTCTGAACTGAGTATCTCCTTATCCAACACAACACCAGTATCTATGATCTGAACATCAACATCAGCCATTGCCTTTTTCTCAAGTTGTTCTTGCGTTTTTGAAGACACACATTCAGGTTTATCAGTTCCCTCAATCATCTGCCCGTTTTGAGGGCAGTTTACCTGATAATCCTTTTTTATCTTTTCCCGCATAGTAGCCAAAGCACTCTGTTCCCCGTGAACGAGTGCGAGTGCTTTTGGGTTCACCTGTTTGATGACCGACAGCAGTTGCCCTTGATCGCTGTGTGCGGAAAGTTTGAATCGTTCCACTTGACAGCTGACAGGTACACTTGTGCCATCAGCAAAAGTAAGTGTATCGCCTTGTGTGAGTTCCTGAAGTCGTCTGCCTGGCGATTCAGCATCTTGATACCCTGATAAAAAGATAGCGTTTTTCTCGTTAGCAGCCAATCCTTTCGCATAAGCCACCGAGGCACCACCCGTAAGCATCCCTGAGCTTGCGATAATACATTTAGGTGTTTCATTTTTACAAATAGCTTCTTGTTCACCCATTCGTGCCCTTCGGAAGTTTCTATAGTAGAATAAGGGTTGTCGTGAATTTTCAAGATGTTTTTGTAGTTTTGTCCCAAGATAAGGCGTAAGTGTTTCATATACCGAGCAGATAGCATTAACAAGCCCGTCAGTTACTACGGGGAACACCGGAATATTCTTACTAATCATGGCATCCCTGAGTATAAGAATGATTTCCTGAGCGCGTCCGAGAGCGAAACTCGGTATGAGGACAGAGCCGCCGTTTTCAACGACAGTCGCGACGGCTTCCGCGAGTTTCTTTTCTTCGGTGCTGCGTGCGGGGTGATTACCGTCACCGTAAGTTGCTTCACACCACATAAAATCGGGCTGTGTGTCAGCGATTTCCTCAAGTGCAAGCCCGTCAATCGTTTTCTGATGAAATGTAGAGATGTCTCCACCATAGAGGAAAGTGCCGTTCGGTGTTTCAAGTAAAATACTGACCGCGCCGAGCACGTGTCCAGACCGAACCATCTTGACGCGCCAGCCGTCCCACATGTCAATCCATACCCCTATCTTCAGCGTCTGCATCTTTGCTATCGTTGCGTCAACCGCTTCTTGTGTAAACAGAGGTGTTGTCTCGTCCTGTTCACTTTCTTGTAGGCGGACAGCATTCGCGAGCATCACCGCAGCAATACGTTGTGTCGGTTCTGTCGCATAGATGGGTGTTTGTGGGAATGCAGCGTGCGCGAGCGGCAATGCTCCGATATGATCCGCATGTGCGTGTGAGACGAAGATAGCGTCAAGTGTTGGCACGCTCTGTTTGAGCAGTTCAATATCAGGCAGTGCGTCAGCTCCAGTTTGATTCACGCGTATCCCGCAGTCAAACAAGATATGCCGGTCTGCAATGGAAAAGAGTAAGCAAGATGCGCCGACTTCGCCGGCACCGCCTAAAAAAATATAGTCAATTTTTTGAATTCTCCTGCGATTGTGTCGGCGGGGGTTCTGTGAACGCCTCGCCCCGCGTCTCTGCTTCTTTTCGGCGGCGGTCCCACTCTTGGATCTCCTGATAAACTTTTGCCATGCCTTCTGCTATACCTTCGGCTTTGGCAACTTCTTTGGCAGCTGCTATCCGTTTCTCACGTCTTGCTTCAAAAAAATCTGATAGTAACATGATCATGTCTATGCCTCCGATTATGTCTACGGCAGTTTATACAAACCCCAGCGCACCCGGACAATTTCACCTTCATCTAAAAGTTTCTTGAGTTCATTTCCTATTGTTTGCGCGCTACTATCAATGGCTTCAACGAGTAAGGATGTTTTTTTCTCACCTGTCGCCAGCAGAAAGAGTATCTGCTCTCGGATACTTATACGTTGGATGTTACCGCCTCTTATCTTCTGCAACACACGGTTTGCTGTCCTTGAGGAACATCCCAAGATACGTTCCACTTCTTCTCTCCTGGATTCACCTGTTAAATTTGCGTAGTCTGTCTCAAACTTTTCGCGTGTGGCTATCACTTCAGGTAGTTTATGTAACCCACCAGCAATTTCAAAGTCTTCCCAGTCAAAAAGGAGTGTTTCGCGTCTGTCAGTAATGTCGGGCAGCGGCATACTCGTGAGCAGGACCACCCGCTTGTTGGTCCAACGGCTCAATCCTGCCACCCCTATAATTTGTGTGAGTAAACCGGCAACATTCTGTTGATAAACATCCTGGATCCGTTCGTCTTCATAATGATACGGATCTATTTTTTCATCATAGTAGAGGGGTTTCTCATCATTTCCAAATAACATCTGTGCTTGCCGCCAAATGGTCAATTGCGGCCAGTGCGGTACACCAACTATCCATAAGACTTGTGGTGCTTCAAAGGTAGTTTCCGACGAAAAAGTGTCTTTGAAGTGTTTAACGAAACAGACGTTTTCCTTTTCTGCTAAATCTGATAAATGTTTGAGAATTGTCTCATAGGTAATAATCGCATGCGTAACCTTTGGATCTCTTTCGATTTCAGCACGGATGCCGACAAAAAAACGTTCTCCCAATTTTGTCAGCCCCATCACATCCCAATTGCTCTCGTAGTTTAAAATTGTTCGTAATGGATGAACGCCTGTGCGAATCTGAAAAACCTGGTTGTTTGCTAACCATGCTGAAGGTTCAGTGTGGGTGAATTCAATTTCTTCATCTGGAAACACTTTGCGAAGATGTTGCTCGGAGAGTGTCGGGGATATCAACAAAAGCCGTTTGACGCTTGGATGCAGGACGGGAGGTACCCAGAATACCAGTTTTTTTTCGCTGTTACACCGCATCGGTGCATCAGCATCCCGTTTGTAATGTGCAAAGAAACGTTTGAGTTGATGCCAAAACGTCCAGTTTGGATTTCGACAGACAGTCGGGAATTGCTGGATTTTCTCGACTGTCTCCGTGTCCAAAATTCCTAACTCGATGGCTTGCGTCATTTCCATCGGGATTTTCATTGTTTCGTTAACGACAAAAGGAGGCGGCTGAAAAGAAGGAAGTCCTTTTGCCGCTAATCTCTCAGCCGCTTTGCTGTTCGCAGGAATGTAAGCGGAGGCACCTCCTTCAAACACTGTGCTAAATTGTGCCAATTCTTCTCCCGTTTCTGAATCAACGACACCTTTTGTTACAACCTTACATGGCAGATTTACTTGGCACATCTGCCGAATGAGTGCTTCTTCATGCGGTTGAAATGCCTGTACCGCTGTGCGAATCCGTGTGATAGGATTTCCATTGGATCTGCCGTAGGGTTCTATCGCATTGAGTAGTGCTTTGGCAAAGTTCGCTAAAGCCTCACCTTCCCAACTCACAATCCACTCTTTTAATACGTGTGTTGGTAATTGACACTTTATAAAGAGGTCTTCTATTTCTGCTTTCCTTTCATCAATGATGCAGATACGTTCTGTTTCATCTGTCGGTTCAAGGACTTTTTCCGCTGTATCGGCGTACTTTGGATTGATAAACATTTGGCCGTGTGGCATTATCTGTGCCTTCACGGATTGTAAGGCGAGAAGTTGTGATAAAAATCCGCGCTCCTGACACGTCGTATAAACAAGACATGATGGGCAGATACTTACGGACGAATAGCCACCCTTTTCAGCAAGTGTGTTGCACCGTTCCGTGTCCTCACAAACGTTGCCGGCTTCAAACGGGTTTGCCATCCGAACGTCCACAGGTATATCTTTCACCTGTTCCCACTTGTATCGTCTTGATTTCCAGCGCGCAAAAGAGGGGAGATTTATTTCCTGATACCGTTGTGCTGCGGCATCTGCTAAATCTGGGTTCGGTATGTTTAAACAGATGGTGCCCCCGTTGAGGAGGTATAATTCTACACCATAATTTGTACCGAGAATAGTTTTCGGTTGGACACCCAGAATTCGTGCGTCCTTTTGAAAAACATGCCGTATCTGTGCAGCATTTTCTTTGAGCGTCTTGTAAACTTCTTGCGTGGGTTCTTGCTGGTGAAGAATGGCAGGGGCGCGTTTTATCACCAACGGACTCATCTCACCGTCTCGGACTGAGATAAGTTTTTCGGTTACCGGCAACCCAGAATTTGAAATTGGGGGTGTAATACCGGTATCGTCCCATATATCTGTTATTGGGGTGGTTCTTGTTGGCAGTGCTGTCCCAGGCGTATTTGCGCGTATCCATACAATATCCTGATCTTCCCATAGGGTTACATGTGTGTCAATACGACTTTCGCTATCATGACGGATCCAATGGTAGAAATCGCTGTCTTGTTGCAGAGAGGAGAAACCGCGTTTCAAAAATGCTTCTTTCGCGAGATCAAGATTACGTGAACCGAGGGAGTGTGGCACAGGCGGAGTCGGTTGTGGAACGGTTTTTAGCTGCTTTTTTCCTGGTAATTCAGGTTCGTGAAGTGTTGCGCGGAGATTATTGATGGGAACAAAAAGCACCTCTTTGGCAATTATAGGCGGGTCTAACAGGTCACCGAGTAGTATCTGGTATCGGGAATCCCACCGGCTGTATCCGTTTTCTCCGAGAATTTTAAGGTAAACGTCTCGGTGGTCGGGATTTTCTGGTGTTGGTGCATGTTTATAAATATATAGTCTATCATCCGTTGTGTTTGGGTGAAGGTAATTCAGTATTCTGCAAGTAAACCGCAGCCCACCCGACTTTGTCAACGTCAATAGCGGGTTCACAACCGAGCCGACAAGTCCTTCAATACATGCCATCACAGCATCCGGGTCAGCACAAATTGCTTGATATGTAAAATGCAGGTCGTGCCATCGTGCGCCATCGTGTTCGGATGGTGTGCCGGTATATATCTGAATTCCCCACGATTCGCACCACCGTCGGAGTCGCCAGCTGAGCGACGTTTGCTTTGTAGAGAATCGATCGCCCCCAAAACCTCGTGGACCGCGGTCGTTATCCGGGGCGCGCCCTATCGGCATAAAAGAGATGCCTGCCAATTCCAAATCTTCCAGCATCACAGGATATCTTCGCGCACAATAAACCTTCAAATTATAAGGAATTTCTTTATATAGGGCAGGCATTACCACTGTCTTCCGCTGGTGAAGTGTTTCTCCATGCCGTTTGTGGCAACGTTGAATAATGTTTTTTAAAGAATTCATGGTTTGTTTGACGGATCTTCTGTAGGAGCGACCTCCTGGTCGCGATGGTTTATCTTCTGTAGGAGCGATCTCCAAATCACGTATTTTGTAGGAGCGATCTCTGAATCGCGACCAGTTTTAGCAAATATCTTATCATAAATCCCCATTTTTATTAAGACTTTTCTTGTGGAAGAGTTTTATAATCTAAATATGACTTTCTTTCGCTTAGTATCGTATGCCATTTGTCGCCTCTTACATTCTGTAGGAGCGACCTTGAATCAACGCCAAATGCGCTTTTGGCATTTGGCGGGTCGCGACTTCCGTGTTTTCCGTGTCCTCCGCGATTCAGACAACAAGATCAGAATCACGGAAGGCACGGATTACGCGGAAAGAAGAGATATTTGGCAACAACGGCACATTTTGTGAAAATGATTTAGGATGTGCAAGAACATCCTCCGCGTTCTCCGCGTTCTCCGCGTCCTCCGCGCCTTCCGCGATTCGGAGATCGCTCCTACAGAAATCCCAAAAAAACACTAAAAAAACCTAAAAAAACGCAAATTTTTCCGAAAAAAGTGCATTTTCTTGTATTTTTTATTTGACTTATAACGTTATAGTGTAGTATAATACTTTGAAAATTCATATTAAGTCATAACTAAACAGATTGATTAAATAGCAAAAAAGTTATTGCTTAAAATTAATGAAAGTATTAAAATGAAATCTATTCCAAATTGTGTGTTTAAGTTTGGAATAGCGGATAAAATTAGTAGATATCTGTAGTTAGGCGTTGATTTATGTTTCACAACTAAATTAATGGATATGTATTAATTTTCATATTAAGACGATTATTAAAGATAAATTTGACAATCTATGATAGAATGTCTTATAATTTAATTACGTTGACAGATGCGGTGTCGCCATCATCATGTAATTGGCAACCGCAATGTGTGAACGTAGAGATATGCCACAGAGGTGAAACCTTGAGCCGATGTGGTAATGGTTAGTATAGATAAACGGGTGATTCCCTGTTTTTATACAATGTTGAATGATTAATATTTGAAAAGAGAAAGATTTAGATTAAGAGGATTGTAAATTCCCTGAATCTTAACATGATTTGAAATAACTTTTTTTTAAAATAAAAGGAGTTTATAATGAATATGTCAAATCGATTGACATTAAGTATTTTAAGTATATTTTTACTACTTGCATTTGTGGCAGTGCCTGTGATAGCGCACGATCCACCTGCTGGTCAGACTTTTGACGAAGCCCACGATGGTGTGCGGAATAGCGATGACCAAACTGCTGAGCAACTTACTGCGGAAACCGGTCACAGCCACTTATCTCAGCCAGCAGCACCAACTATTACGCTGGTTGATCTTAAGGCGGCTGATGACGCTTCTACAGTAAAAGACGATTCCGTTCTGATTGTTGCGGATTCGGCTGCAACTCCAGTTGTGCTTACGGATTTAACAGGTGCGAATGATGGTGAATTTCAGGTAAAAATTACGTTTAGTGAATCTGTATATTCTGCAACAGCAGCTACTACGACAGCAGGTGCGACTGATTTAACAGCTGATGATTTAATAGTTACTGCAGCAAAAAGGTCAGCTTCAAGCACGAATATATTTGTTTCTGGTAGCATAGTCATTACTACTGTCGCGCGTATGGCTGATGATACTGCGACTACCACCGTTGACGAAAGCCTAAGCAATTTCATAGTGACATTTACAGTTGATGGTGATCTCTTCCATGATGGAACTGCTGCTATTGATGATAGTTTCCCAATGGATATTTGGATAACTGTGAAAGAAAATGTCCTCTTCAATTTGGATGGCAGCCTTGTGAATGGTAATGCGCATTCAGGTCGTGGCAATATGGCATCATCCAGAGCGATGTTCTCTGTCGTTGATACATTGCCAACAACAGATGCTATAGCCGCACCCACAGTAACAATAACCGGACCTGAAGATGGTATTAAAGCTGGTGAAGAAGCCACTATCACATTGGCTGTTACAGGTGCCGCGACTGGCCAGACAATTGGCATTGGCGAATATGTTGTTTTTCAAACTGATGCGGATGGTGCTCAAACGCAGCTTACTGCATCACATAATCCTGCAACAGGTGAATTGAAGTTTACCCCGATAACTGCGGATCCGGTCACTGTAAGGGTGATTGCAGGCGCGGTTGTAAATGCAGACACGCCTCCAGTTGGAAACGAAGTAAAAGAAGAGACGTTTACTCCAACAGATGTTCCAACCGTAACGATCACTTCTGAAATTATTGCAGATGGCGATGATGCTGGAAGGGTTCGCGTAACTTTCACTTTCAGTGAAGCACTTGCAGATAACTCATTTACATTAAATGATCTGGATTATGATCCTTCCGAAATTAGAGTTCACAATTCCAGTCCTGTAAAAGACGAAAGTGATTCAAAAGTGTATACGCTGTTGATATCGGCTCGTGGTGACCAAACGGAAACCACGATCACGTTAAAAGCAGGGTCTGTGATGGATATGAGTGATCCAGCTAGTACATTTGGTGATGCAGTATCCAAAAAAATAATGCTCAAGGTTGGTGCTGCGACGATTCCGACTACAGCTCTTGGAAATACAACGGCAGGCGGCACACTCACTGTGACCTTTAGTGAAGATCCTGGCACTGTAGCGACTACTGCTACTGGATACATCATCTCTACTGCCGCTGGCACAACACGCATGATCACGGTTCCAGCTACGCAGGGAGCAGGTAGTCACTCAATTGCGCTTACGTGGGACAATGGTGGTTCCGGCACAGTTACTTACATGATTCCTGCCATTGATGCCAATACGAGTCCTGATATCACGATTGCAGCTGGCAAGTTCGTTGTTGTTGTTAAAGATACTTCTGGTCCTTTAGCGGGACGCTTAACGAACCGTTTCGGAGCTAATAATATTACGTTAGTTTCTTGGATGACTATGCCAGATTTACAGAACATTTTTGAGACAGGCGTTCCCTTAACAGGCCCAGCGCACGGCGGTGGTGCCCTTATTTTACGGAAAGTTGGCGATGCAACAGTGCATCCTGGCACCGTCGGTATTAGTGAAATAATGTGGGCTATCGATCTGTCACAGTTGAATAACGCAACTGCCCGAAGCGCTGATCAGTGGATTGAACTTCATAACCTCAATACCACGACTGTTACTGTCAAGTTGTCATGGAAAACGGGTGCGAAAGCGATTGCAGGCGATACCAATATCAACGGCAACCTGAAGTCGCCCTATCTTGATGTTGTAACGAATGTTTTCCATGATCGGGCTGGTAATCGCAATGGTCCTTGGGTACTTCCGGGACAGAATGGTAACCCCCTCTCAGGCGTAAACTTCGTTTCTGCAGCACGTAAGGGCACGTTTGACCTGGGCAGTAAACACGATGGCAAATTTAATAAACGGTATACAAGAACAGATCAAGGTGAGAATGCGTCCAACAGTCCTGACGGTAGAAACAGGGATCAGTGGGAAGCATCAACTTTCCGTTACGATCTAAGATCCGAGACTATTACGCTTGCGGACGGTCGCATCATTAACGTTGCTTATGAAGATCATGGTACACCCGGACACCCGAATAACGTTAGTCCTGAACGGGCAGCCGTTGTAGATGCTCGGACAGACATCAATCCAGATGGTATCATCATCAACGAGGTTGCAAACCGCGATGAAGAGCAGAACCAGTATGAATGGATTGAACTCCGCAACGTTGGTACTGGTGAAATCAATCTGAATAACTATCAGATTTCCATATTGACCGCAGCAGGTAGTGATAAACCATTCATCTATCTACCGAACAACAATAATGCCAAGATTCCTGCGGGTGGTGTGCTACTCTTAGTCGACTCCGATCCATTTGGCGATCTTGATCATCCATTGGCAGTCGGTTGGAATGTTGACAAGAATGCAGAAGACCAAGTTCCAGGGTTGAATTCTCTCGGTATTGATGCTACATCCAAAGAAGGACGCTATAAGGTTGTTCAATTTGGGCAGAGTGGTAGTGATTTCGAGGACGGTTTGCCAGATGACGGTAACTTCATCTTAGTCGTGCGTAAGCCTGACAACCATGAAGGTGATCACGGTCATGGTGGTAAAGGTCGTGCTGACCTCCCAACTGACGTGGCATCTGGTGATAGAGACCTTGACAAAATTGTTGACATCGCTGGATATGACCCTGATTTGAAAACAGGTTTAGGATACAAGAATGCTATATCTCAAACGAGTTTATGGCCACTGAAAAGTCAAGGTGCACCTGACGATAAGAACAGGCTTTCTGAAAACAAAGTTCGCCAACGCCAGCACGTTAAAACCAGAGATGGTCGAGCTGGAACTGGTAATACGCATAATGACAGGAAAGCCGGACAAATCGCTTTCGGTGACATTGGTTACACCGGTGTCGGTTACAGACGCCAAGCAGCCAATTCCAATATACATGGTGGAACACCCGGTTATGACAACGGCGCGCGGAAAGGTAAAGTGCTTGATCTCGCGATGAACAAACTTATCATCAGCGAAATCATGTTGTCGCAAGGTGAAGAAGGCGCACGTACAACACTACCGCAGTGGATTGAAATCTATAATCCTTCATCACACCCTGTTAGTTTAGGTGGTTGGAGACTGATTATTGAAAATCCACGTGATCCTATCAGAACCATTAACTTAGGTGGTGGTACTGTGAAGACGATCCTTTCAAAACAAACGATTCTCGTTGTTTCAGGATCAGCACGTGATATCGGTAGTGATACCTTACCGTCATCTACAGTGTTCCCAGCAACCCGTGTGTATAATGTTTATCAGCATCAAAGGAATGAATTTAATATGACGAGTCGGTTTGACCCGATCCTTGATCAAGAGGCATTCCATATCACACTGATTGATGGGACAGCATTGGATACCTCCAAAGCCGACCAACAACCTGTTGAAGGTAAACATCTGAGAGTCAGTGGCAAATACTATGCCATTTCAGATACTGTCGGTAACCTTGACGGTGATCCTCGCACAAACGATACACCTGCAGATAACGGAAATATGCCATTCCAAATGGGTATGACCGAAGATGGTGATAGAACCTCTATCATCCGTATCTTTGATAATGGTGTCGCTCGTGATGGCACAGGTGCAGTGAAACCGATGGGTGGCACAAATGGCGCTGATGTTGCACGGATGAGAGGTATTGACGATAAGTATAGTTGGGTGCATGCCGTTGATACAAAAGATCGGTTTGTCCGTCACACATGGTATGGTGATGAGTCCGACTGGGGAACACCCGCAGACAGAGGCGGTCAAATCCTGCCTGTCCAACTGTCCTTCTTCCGTCCAACACTCCAAGATGGTGTTGTTACGATCCGTTGGACAACCGAGTCCGAACTTGACAACGCTGGATTTAATATCCTCCGTAGCGAAACCCGTAACGGTGAATACAAACAGGTCAACGAATACAAACAGGTCAACACAGAACTCATCAAAGGTGCAGGCACCACTGGTGAACGTAGTTCCTACAAATGGGTTGACCCAACCGCCAAACCCGGTGTCGTCTACTACTATCAAATTGAAGATGTATCTTTCGCTGGTGAGCATCAAGTACTTGCTACAACCAAGCTCAAAGGCTTGATCTCAGCGAAGAACAAACTTACAACAACGTGGAGTGAGCTGAAACAAGCTTCACAATAGGGTTAAATTCAGGGATATTTAACCAATTTCTCCTCACAATAAGGAGACTGCAGAATCCTTGTTGCAGGAAAATCTAACTAAACGATTCCCATTTTGGAGGCTGAGGCAATTTTTCCGGATTGTCTCAGACTCCCCACTATGGGATGAGAGATATCTAACCTAACCTATCTCATTGAACAAGGACATTGTAAAATGTCCTTGTTTTATTTTACTTAACCTACAATTTTTGACGTCTTGGGGAGAGACGTTAAACCTTCCTTTGCATATCCTAAACCATTTTCACAAAATGTGCCGTCGTGACCAAATATCTCTTCTTTCCGCGTCTTCCGCTTAATCCGTGATTCTGACGACAAGGTGATAGCAAACGCAACATTGGTGTGAGGCACGGTTCGAGTCCGTGCTTGCGTATTCCAATTCTGTGTATCCTCTCCCCTAAGACACAGGATTGGAAAAGTAGGACAGGTGACATGGGAACAAAGTGCAAAACCTGCCCTACTTTACATTTGATTTGTAGGAGCGATCTCCGAATCGCGAAGATTTATCTTCTGTAGGAGCGACTGTCGGGAATCGGAGTTCCCTCCTACCTTGAGGATCGGTAATCTGTAGGAGCGATCTCCGAATCGCGACCCGTTGTCGTCGGGAATCGGAGTTCCCTCCTACCTTGAGGATCGGTAAATTGACAGTTATGGGTAGAGCGAAGCGAAACCCGACATGCTGTAAATGTGGGTGTTTTGATGTTGAATTCCATTAGACCTCGCCAGAGGCAGAGGCGTGTATGAACAATATCTGTCAACTCAATGTAGGCTTACCTTCCATTAGGACGTCCTGCGGGGAGACGCAAAACCCCGCACTGTAAAAATAAAAGGAGATACTCCATGAGAACGATAGATTTAAGATTACTATTAAGTATTGTATTTGTGTTCACTGTTACATTTATGTTCGGGTGCGACAGAACGCAAAAAGAACTGATGCCAGTTATGACGGATACACCCACAGAGACTACGTTGAAAGTGGGTATCCTTCAACCACCGAACTATTATCCGAGTTTTACCAGAGGCGCGGAACTCGCCATCGACGGAATCAACGCTGAAGGTGGTGTGAACGGCATGCAAGTGGAACTCGTCCACAAAGATGAACTCACGGACACCCTTGCCGATACCCTCACGGAATTGGTTGAAGTTGAAAAAGTTGTGGGTATTATCGGTCCCGTCTTCTCCAGCCATGCGGTAACAATTGATCCGAATGTTCAAATCCCGATGCTTGCCGGTGCAACCGATGCGAATCGTGTCACCCAAACGAACGATTTTATTTTCCTTGTTGGTGGCTCCAATGTTTTACATGGTGAGTTGATGGCAAATTTTGCTGTTGATGAGCTCAAAGCAGCAACAGCAGCGATCATACTGCAAGATCAAGATGTCTATTCGAGGGGCATCGCTGATGCTTTTGATGCTGAATTCCAAAAACTCGGTGGCACTGTCGCTGATGAACAGACATATCAAGCCGGTGCGATGGATTTTACAGAACAACTCACCGCCATCAAAGCAGCCGCGCCGGATGTGCTACTCCTCGCCAGTTTCGCCCCAGAAGTGCCACGCATTATGGCAGCTGCCAGAGCGATGGAGATTGAAGCCGTTTTTATTGGCGGAGACGGCATGGATGACCCGGAAAATATGTTCGGCACACTCACAGATAACGCGCCCCTTGAAGGCACTTACTATACAACGAACCTTGATCTCACATCAGAAGATATGAGCACAAAACACTTCATTGAAGCCTATCAAACGAAGTTCGGTGAAACCCCGGACGGTGTCGCTGCATCAGGGTTTGATAATGTGGGCTTATTGGCAATAGCGATTAAAACAACGCAATCCACCGATCCGGTCATCGTCCGTGATGCGATCACTGCGATGCAAGGCTACATGGGAGCAACTGCTATTTCCCATTTTGACGCACAACGCCACGCAGTCAAAGGTGTCGGTATCATAAAGATCGAAAACGGACAGATAATGCCACATACGTTTGTCTCTGGCGTGACAACAGCTGAATAAGGTTTTTACATCTCGCCTTGGGTAGCGGCGTGTAAACAATAGCTGCCATTGGGTTATCTGAAGCGTCCTGCGGGGAGACGCAAAACCCCCGCACTCACAAGGGAGATACGATGAAACAAAACATATTGATTAGCATAACACTCATGCTACTTGTTGGCATCATTGCTTGTTCTGATACACCCTACACGGGTTCTATGCTAACACCTGCCGATGTGGATAAATATATCAGTTATTCAGGTACAGGTGAAATCTGTCTGGAGAATGACGGTGTCTCCAAATGCCTAAATCTTGCACAAGGCAACAGGCGGCTCGCTATCCGCATTCATCCGCAGCGTATCGTTCACACATTCTATTATGAGGATACTGTCATTTTACGGGCTGAACGGCAAAGCTCTAATGCGTTGAGCGGTGGCGGTGGTGCTAACAATGGGGATCGTACGCAAACGGACGATGATACCGACGGCGAAAGCAACCGAAACGGCAATGCGGATGGCGATACGGATGACGATGGCGATACTGTAGGACATCATGGAAATGGGAATACCGATGACGATAACGGAGACGGAAATGTGGGACCTCCCGGTCCAGGACCAGATGATGATGATCCGACTGACAACGATCCAAATGGAAGTGGCAATACGGATGACGATGATGATAGAAATGGCAATACGGATGACGATGATAATGGAAATGTGGAGCCTCCCGGTTCAGGCCCGGATGATCCGACTGATAACAACGAAATCCCCGATGAATTAAAAACACACCATGCGCCCAATGGATGGATTATACGGTTATATTATCAAGGTAGCATACCGGCTAACGCTGAGGCTTCTCTTGAAGGTAGCGGGTTTGTAGTTACAGTATTTGATGAGAATGGCAACGATATAACAGATACCATAACGGATGAAGCGTTTATAGGTGGCGAGGATGGAAACGGGTTTCAATTCTTTGTGCCAACAACAGGAGAACGGATAACCATCCGCGTGGAAGGTCTTGTTGCCGAACACGTCGCGATATTTATTGTCAACGCGCAAGGAGAAATTGTCTCTACTGAGGGAACACACACTTACCAAATCAACCCGTTATAGTCGTGTTGGTTTGGTCGCTCTGTAGGAGGGAACTCCGATTCCCGATTGGTCGTCTCTTTGTAGGAGGGAACTCCGGGGAATCATGCAGAATACCATACGCGTATTCTGCCAAGGCATTCATACCCGGGGAACGCCTAAATGGCGTTCATACCGTTGATTTCCTGATTTGGATTCCCGACTGAAAATGTTCGCGATTCGGAGATCGCTCCTACAGAATATAAGATAAATGTTCGAGATTCGGAGATCGCTCCCGACAAATGCCATACGCGCAAGGGAGAGGACAAAAGAAAGTGGGTAATCAAAAACGCGAAAAACAGAAAACGCAAAAGATGTTCTTTGCTGGAGTTTCGGGTTGTTTTTATCCGTTCACACTTTATCCGCTTGGGACAGATTTACCGGATGGTGAAGCAGTTTATATTTTCACAAGAACTGAGGACGGATCGTGTGACCCACTTTATATTGGACAGACAGAGACCCTTAAAAGCACTATCAGTACTCACGCAAAGTGGGCTTGTATGAACCGTTTGTTTGTGAATGCGTTGTGTGTCCATTTCGAGAAGGACGCAACGGTCCGAAAACAAATAGCAAACGATCTGATAGAAAAGCAGTGCCCGCCTTGTAATGATTGATATTATAGTTTACATATCTTCTGTAGGAGCGATCTCCAGCTCGCGACCTTTCGACCAAAACGGGTTATAAACCGACAATTAAATGACTCTTGTAGGTCGGGTAGAGCGCAAGCGAAACCCGACAAGATCGCACTTTCACCCTAACATTGTCGGGTTTCGTAAACTCTACCCGACCTACGAAATGCGGTGAACACCAGTAGCCGATGGTACTTGCAAAAGAGGGAAATGATTGACAATCAACGAATTATACGAACACATTATATCCTATTCTTATTGATGACCGTTTGCCTTTTGTCGTGTGGTAAAAGCGTAAATTTTATCAAATTGGACGCGCCAGTTAGCGTTATTTTGCCACAAGTCACCCTGACTGTTCCAGAGGCAGAAGCAACGGAGCAGGAACATCCGATTCAATTTGTTATCGGGAACGAAAAAAACCGGTATGAAGCGGGTATCTATTATGGTCAGATTTGGTATAAGAATAACGAAGGTGAACCGCATATTTTTGACTACTTGGTACATTTTTCTGATGCTGTGCAGACAGATAGTTACATCTTTGTGCCTGTTGGCTATGGATGGGGCGGAACGGGCATCTTTTACTATTTGACAGCGATTGATAAACGGAGCTTGACAGATGTGGGTTCGGCATATATCGGAGATCGTGTGAAAGTTGTCAATGTTAAAGTAATAGATACAAGCACCGATACTGTGTCTATCACCTACATTGAACGCGAAGCAGGTGATGCGTATTCGTCCGCGAACAAACGTGTCAAAAAACTGACGATTGAACAAAACATGCAAATGCTGCTGTTGTTAGAAGCTAACTAATTTAGGGACTGGTGATAAGAATGAACATTTTAGAAGATGTTTTTGAATATTGTCACAAACGGTATGCTGAAAAAGACGCACTTCGCCAACGCAAAACAGTGGTTACACCTGCGTTGTATAAAAGTTTTCCCTATCACGTCAAGGTGCATTGTGTGCGCAGCAATCCGACGACACTGGACGCACTTGAAAATGCAGAAATTTCCTTTATGCCGATAGGACACGCACCTGAAAACGACAAAGGACCACGCGATTTTGGCGGGGATAGGTTCTTGAAACGGCAAACTGTTCAAAACTGGCGATTGAAACAGTGGCACGCCTCATGGGGAATACAGATATATACCGGTATCCCATCCGAACGGGATGGTGCGCAATGGCACGACTTCGAATTTACATATCAAGCGATTTGTGCTGCCCCAGAAGCCGTTGCTATGTGTATTGAAGCACTCCTAAACATGACTGCAACCCCATTGTTGACAGTCACAAAATCCGGTGGACTGCGGTTCTCTTGCCGAATCTCGAATTACCTACATCCAAACACCGATGAAGCGAAATTTTTCATCTATAAGCAAACACCCACAGCAGAAAACTCGAACTACCGGGACACCTACCTAAAAATACATGGGGACAAAGGGTACAGCCGCTGGGATATGCGGTATGAGATTCTGTTCGGTAACCTGTTAAATCCGCCTATCATCACCAAAGAGGTACTTTTTTCACCTATTAATGACCTCCGTGCTGCACTTCACGAACCTGAATCATCTCAAGAAAAGTTACGAAAAGACGTTCCAAAAACTGAAAATGTTGTTTTACCATCTCTCGGATCAGCTAATCTTGATCTCGCGAAAAAAGCATTTTTGAAACGTGGTTTTACTTATGATCAAAAAGCAAACGGTTTTCACTATTGGATGCATAAGGATGTGGACATGTCGCTGTGGGAGGACAAAAACATTGTATGGGTTCGCGCGGCTGCACCAAATACTGAGTTACCTACAAGAGCCGTGCCGATAACAGATATATGGAACGACACAGGCATTTCGGCACCAACACTTGATGCCGGATTGCCAGTGAACGAAAAAGTTAACGCCATTCGGGATGGCAATCTAAGTCCACTGGGAATAAAACGTTCCCCGCCGAAACTTCACAAACAGCAAACAACATCAAAAACATATAAAACATATAAAACACTAAAAGAACGTTCAGCGCAGCTACAAGATATCTTAAAACGCGATACACGGATTCTTGCAATCACCACTTCCGAAGTCGGCATATTGACGAACACCGAAACAGAAACGGATTTTTTGCGCAATCGTCCCACCTGCTTAAATATACCCAGTCGAAAGATCGTAGAAGCAGTGGAAGAACGATACCGATCAAAAAAAATAACTTCTGCTGCACGTTGGCGGTCAATAATGTACCGGTGGGATCAGGTAAAAGATACACCGAGAGATATCCGCATGGCAAATCCTTTTCAACACGGCAATGTGTGTGAGGACCCTGAGCGATTTCGTGCTGTTCAGGAAAAAGGTGGAAATTCGAGAGAGATTATCTGTCCACAGTGCCCCGTTTGGACGGAGTGCCAAGAACGTGGGTATTTATCACAACCGCTCACGTTACAACACGCAAACGCACAGATAACACCAATCGGGAAACTGTTTCTGGATCCACGACACACACACTTGGTCCAACAAACATTGGGCTCTACAAATGATCCGGAACGTATCTGTATCATTGATGAACGTAAAACAGAAATAGAAAACCTATTTTTTGAATGTCTAATTCCAAAAAAAGTCATAGAGGAATGGAGCGTCAACTGGCAAGGGAAAGCTCTGGGCAACTTTGCCGTGGCACTAATGAATGCCCTCAAAACGCAACGCAAACCTCATAATAATCCTATTGGTCAGATTCGTGCTGTGGTGGAAGCGTTCCAACAATACGCAGATGAGATCATCCAGCAAATGTGTTACATCAATGTACAGGGCAAAATTGTGGCGCATAGAATTCTGGACACCAAAACAAAAACGGAATTAGCACGTTACGCAATTGACTTTCACGGCGGGGCAACTGCACACATCCCTTTGAACACTGATGCCGAAGACAAGTTGAAAACAATGGAATTGCCTTTCCTACCGCTTGATGTTTTCACTCGCGATGCAGTAGTAAGGAACTCCGGGGAATACTTAAAGCAGCATGCACCTCCTACAGAAAACATCAAAATTCCACTGTTAATGACAGAAGCCGTAACGTTGGGAATCCTCAACACAGAAACCGTAAAAAAAATAGATTTATTTCCCACAGTTTGCCGGGACCCAGATTGGACGTATTGGCATCAGTTGCAGCGTTTCTTTGCGCATTACCCGCGAAATGTTGATGCGCCTATGCGGTTAAACGATGAATTTTTGACGTTTTGGATGCCGCCTAAGCTACATCCAAATGTCAAAAGTCTTTTGTTAATATCAACATTCCTCTCTGATCTGCAGCTGCGTAGGGCGTTCCCGGCTGAGGAAATGGATGTCATTCGTATTGAACCGACAGCATGGGTGTCGGGTAACAAGGTCTTTCAGCTCCGCACGAGTAACAACTCGCTACGTCCATATCTAAACTACAATAACAACTCGCGCGTTGGGGAATTATCTAAATTAGGAGAACGTTATTTTTTAGGTATCCATGCAGAAATTAACAGAGACCCAAGCATAAAACACGCAATTGTCACAAACGGTTCAATTAAGAATCAGTTGGCGGACCTGGCAGCAATGCGGAATGTCTGTTTCGTAGCGAATTTCAAAGCGCTCCACAAGATAGAGAAAGACATTGAAACAGCACAGGTCTTATGGATTGTCGGCACGCCATATTGGCATCAACACGCAATTTGGCACCAGGCACAGATGCTGTTTGGAAATGATGAAAAACCGCTTAACTACGAAGCAGATGTATGGACTGACAACTACAAAGACGAACGAGTACAAAAGGTTTGTGATCAAAACGTGGTGGGGATACTCACACAAATTGTCGGCTTGGCAAGACTAAACAGCAGTAGCGGTAAGACGGTGATACTGCTCAACAACTTCGAAATACCCGACATTACCGATAGACCGGAAACATCTCTTTTTGATTGGGAAGACTTTGAAATCGCTGGTGGGTTACATAAACTTGAGGAAACAATACACACACGCGAACGTTTTGAAACAGAGCGTGAAAACCTAACAGCTGAATCCAGCAGAGAAGAAGTGGAACGTGTTTTAGGATGCTCCTCAAGGACAGCGAACCGTCTGTTGCAGAAGCTGCGGGGCGGTAACATTCCTCGCGTTACTTTTCGAGAGCAGATCCTTTTTCTTCTCTCCTCCAGCCGTGAGAAAACCACATCATCACTCGTCTCAGCGATTGATGCCAGTCCTCAGGCGATCGGAAATGAGCTCAAGCGGCTTTTAGATGAAGGCAAGATTATCAGGGTGCGGCGGGGCGTCTACACACTTCCGTAGATTGATGCGCAAATTTTCTTGCAGATGGCGATTACGGTTACCCTATCCCTCTTTCTCTTTATACCGTGCGATTGCCCCACGCTCAGCTAATTCGGCTTTGGCATAATGCGCGGGCATCTGTGAGGACTTCCACCTACCTGCCACTTGCATGTCAACGACGGTTGCACCTGCTTTGGCAAGCGATACCGCTGTTCCAACTCTGAGGGAATGCCCCGCGATAAAACCTTCCATACTGGCATTAGCAGCCCGTTTCTGAATTATTCGTCTTGCAGCGAAGTCGGTGAGCCTATCTGGTTGGACATGTCCACCGCGCCGTATCCTGCGGAACAGCGCGCCTTCGTGAATATTTGCTTTGTCGCGATACTTCTTTATCGCTTTTCTTGTCGCGGTCGTCACGTAAAGCGCGACACCTTCAGCCTCTTGGTCGGTTTTAGATTGACGGACAATTAAAGTTTTTTCTTTGAAGTCGGATACATCTACCGTGACAGCTTCGGAGATGCGAAGTAAACAATCGGACATGAGTCGAATCATTGCGGAGTCACGTAAGCCTATGATTGTTCCGTCAGACTCCGCGAATGCACACACTCTTTCAGTATCTTGCCAATCAAGTCCTTTGACTTGCCCACGTCCCCGATTTTTACCCTCGCGACGGATACCTGCCAATGTTCTTGCCGTTACGGGTAAATCGTAATCCTTGTTTTCATTGCGTAGCTGCCATCTCGCGGCCGCCGCGACAATTGCGATGGACGCCGGTGATTTACCGTCCAAATGGAGTTGTGTGAGATACGCTGCCAATGCGCCATCCGAAAACTCTTGAGAGCTATCAGAGAGAAAATTGTTCAGCCCCGCCAAAGCGCGCTGATATGCTTTAATTGTGTTTGGTGCGATGCTTGCCTTGATTAGATTTTCAGTTTCTTCTTTAATAGCGATAGCGATGTCTTGTTTTTGTGTTAAATCTGTTTTCATCGGTAGACTCCAAAATAAGGTCACATAACTGGATTTATCTGACTTTAGTATAACGTATAAATAACCACAATTTCAAACCAAAAACAGACAATACAATTGACATAAGCAATAATATACTATAAATACTCCGATTTGAACAGAGAAGCAGGTAGCCCATGCGTTACCTTGCCTCTCTGTTTTTATTAATTCAACCGGTATGGATTAAAAACGATACAAAACTATCCCAACGACATCTACCTTGTAGAAAATGACATCTATAATGCCACGTCCCTCACATCCCCCTATGTATAATGTGTCTCGGAAAATACTTTATTACATTAGTTATAAATAGACTAAATATAATAAAATTGACAACTAAAATAAATTGTCGTATTATAACCAAATATGGTATGAGTATGACGCTGCAATCTTGCTAACAATCTCTGGTTGTTCGCTGGCGTTCGGAAAGCGCATAGAAAAATAATATTTGGGAACAAAAGACTTAGCAAGGATTACGGAGATATATTCTCTGATGCTTTTTAATAGCAGGCAAAACCTAAAACATGAACTCGCAAGAGAATAGGTGCGATGAACGACATCCGCGATGGTCACTACACATTAGGCAAAGCGTATCTGAGCGCGGAGCAGTATGAAGAAGCGATAACACACTTTGAGCAGTCGGTGCAATTGGACGCTGCTTTTATTGACGGTTACCACGCGCTTGCGCTTGCCTACTTTGGACAGCATCAGCTGCAAGATGCCAAAGACGCTGCTTTAGAAGCCCTGAAACTTGACGCAACCCACCAGCCGACGCTTTCCTTTTTACAAGCGATTGATCCGGGGGTGTCCACACCGCCCTCAGTATCTGTCGTTCCGCCTGAGCAGCCTGATATTGTCGCGACACCCGCGGTTGAAGAAGTAGAAACACCGAAGCCGACTGCTGAGGCTACCCCCACGGTGTCCCCAGAAAAAGAGAATGCACCGCCTAAAGCGGATGATGCGAATGATACCGATATTGACAAAGAACTCGAACGCGGTATCGTCTTTTTAGCGAATAAGCAATACCCACAAGCCGAAGCGGCGTTCAAGAAGGTGATAAAAGCGTCACCGAACCATGCCGTTGCACATTACAATCTGGCACAGACCTACATGGAAACAGGCGCTTTGACAGATGCCAGCGTTGAAGCAGACAAAGCGTTACGTCTCAATCCATCATACGAACCCGCCCAACAACTCAAAGAGGGCATCCGTTATCTCGCGAACAAAGAAAGACAACGACGTCTACAGAAGAAACTGATACGCTACTTAGTGCCGGTGGCTGTTCTTGCGCTTGTCGGGTTTATCGCATTCAAATATGGTGGTTTCAAACTGATCTTGCCACAACCGACACCACCATCGCTTTATATTGACACGACTTTAGAAGAACCGCAGAACAAGAATGGCTACATTGAAGCGGGCGAAAATGTGAGGCTCAAGTTGACAATCACTAACCAGGGCGGAACTGCGAAGCATCTGAAAGTCCGTGTTGTGCCGAAAACCATCGGTGGCTTGCGGTATGAAGTGCCCGATAGAACAGTGAACATTGCGAAAAACGGCTTTGAAACGATGCGTATTCCAATCACTGCGGATAAGCAAGCCCGGACCAAAAGGGTGCCACTCAAGATAGAAGTGTTAGATAAGTATCAAAACCCGTTGGTAACAACAGTTTATCATCTGTCTATCAAGTCAAAATAAGGGAGTATTGCTATGAATAGGTGGCTACAGCATAAAGTGTTATGGGCAAAATATCGCAAATATGCGGTGCGGATTTCTGCGGTTGTCCATATCATCCTGCTCATTGTGTGCCCGCTCTTTTTTATTCACTCTGAGCTGCAAGAACTGGAAGATGAAATACAGGTAGAACTTATTCCTGATCCAAATGTGCTGATCGACCCTCCGAAAACGAAACTGAAGGTAGAAATACCGAAGGAAGAACCGGCACCCGAACCACCGAAACCTGAGATGCCGGTGCCAGCGGAAAAAATAGCGGAACGTAAGAAGATCACTTTACAAAAAGATGTGGATGTCGTGAAGGCTGAACAATCCCCAGTAGAGGTTGCGAAGCTGCCTGCCCGTTCACAGACATCCGTTGATATTCAACAGCCGTCTCCCAAAAGATTAGATGTGGACGCTGCTGCTTTGTCACAGACACCGGATTTAGCAACGGATGCGGATTTACCTGCCTCGCCCGAATCTGTGTTATCTCCGATTGGCGCGCCAGAGGGTAGCCCTGAACACGATAGCACGACAAGACGCCGCAATTCCGGTGCCAGAAGTCCGAAAAAAGGTGCTGGTGAAGGGAGTGGTGACGGAAAGCGTGCGAAAGACACAGGTGCAGCCGCAGGAACAAAAGACATCGGGGCGAAATCGGGGGGCAGTGGCGATGGCAGCGATACCTTTAGCAGTATCATCGCAGAACTCACAGATGATATTATTGCCAGTAGTGGTGGTCTCCCCGTGGATGTGGTGTTTGTCGTGGATGCCTCTGGCAGTATGCAGGATAACATCAACGCTGTCGCTGAACATCTTGGACAAATGGTGGACACCTACAAAGCCTCTGAAATAGATTATCAACTGGGGCTGTCGCATTTCAACATGGCAATGGGGGGAACTCCCCAGCAGAATAATATACAGGTATTCCAACTCACGCGGGATATGTCAATATATAAACGGAGGCTCTATGAGATTGTGCCAACAGGCGATGAAAATGCGTTAGATGCGATCAACCAAACGATCGGGCAGCTGCGGTTTAGAACCGATACTATCAAACATCTAATCCTCGTCACAGATGAACCTTTCACCAGCCTACAAGGACACACCGCGGATACCATCATCAAACTCTGTCAACGAAACGAACTCTATGTGAATGTGCTCGGTCTGAATATGCCCGATCACAAACGACTTGCCACAGAAACAGGTGGCAGTTGGCACGCGGTCCCGCAAGACCCGCTGCAACAAGGTATACAGACAGCACAGTCGCGCCCCGCAGTTCCACAAACAATCGGTGACATCATACTCGCTGATGGTGCTAACATCCCAGTAGACGTTATCTTGTTTATTGACAGCTCTAAAAGTATGACGGATAAAGTCTCTTACCTCACAGAGCAGATAGATCTGTGGATACGCAACTGGGATAACGCGATGATTGACTACAGGATCGGTATTGTTCGCTTCCGTGCGAAGCAGAGCGTCAATATCGTAAATGTGTTTAAACCACCACAAACAAAAGAGCGGATACACAGCATATTACAACTGCCCTGCCAAGATGACGAGAACCTACTCCACGCGGTCGTTGACGGTGTGAGACGCATCCAACGACGCCCACACGCGAAAACACATTTCATTCTCATCACAGATGAACCGGGCAACCCGAAGGCGCCTTTTGAAGGCACTATCGCATTGCTCAAGGATCTCCCCGTTACCGTCAGTGTGCTCGGTGCCGCAGACAACTTCCAACAACAAGTCGCAGCACAGACAAGTGGCGTATATGTCACAATCCCTAATGGACATAAGAAAAATATGCTAAATCAATAAATGAGGTATCGGTTCGCATGAATTGGAAATATTGCTAATCTCTATCTAAAAATTACAAACAAGAAAGTGAGGTAAGAATATAATGGGTGTTGTTGGTGTTACAGAGCTCCTTATCATTATTCCCTATATTGCTTTAGCAATTTTCAGTGTTTGTGTGCTCATCAGGTTCTATAATACACTGTATTATGTGAGAAAAGCTTGTGAAAAATACTTGAGTAGAATGACCGATCAAAAACAAAGTGATCATCGTGAAAACGCTTCCACAGAAAAAGTGAACCTATAGCACTTGATAGCACTATCCCATAACTGTGAGGTTCTCACAGAAAAGTGCCATGTTGCTTTTTCTCTCTTAACTTGTTTATTTTGAAAGGAGTTTCTGATGTATATGATACTTGAACAAAAAGGGATTATCAATCTTTCGTGCTATCCACGTATCACCGTTGTGCAATATAAGGATGCGTTCCGGATTTGTGCCTTTTTAGAACTGATACCTATAGAAACGTTGGCGGATAGCAACTTTCACTGGAAAACAATCACACTGGCAACTTTTGACAATGAACTGGATGCCCACTATTGTCTATGGCACTTATGCCACTCGCTACAGGCAGGTGTAAAATCATGGGCTACAGCGGATGTCAAACGCCCCACGGATGTCTGGCAAAACGCCAAAAAAGAGATTGGCACTCAACTTCATATCGGGCGCGTGATAAAGACCGCTGTGCTGCGGTTGTCGGGTTTCTATGAATGGACAATTGAATATGACCCACGCATCAAAGCGCGCTACAAAGATCTTTTTGATGACGATTATGCAATCGTGAAAAACAAACTCCATGCCGAATTAGACAGTGAGTTCGCAACACAAATCCATATCAAATGGGCACCGGGGGAAGTCTTTGGATTGATAGCAGTACTGGAAAACAAAGCGGACAGTTCTCTCTCCAATATACTCACCCGTGTAGACCCCGACGATAAAATCTATGGACATGACCCACAGCACCTAACAGCCGAGCAAATATATGAGATCGCCAATCAACTTGGTATTGGATTGCAAGGCATTCCAGACTCGTGGGGTATGGACGAATGAACAAACTTTACTTCGGCGACAACCTATTCAGCAACTTTATTTGAATAATTGTCCTGCAAGGGGATACAAACCCTATATACATCTACCTTTGAAATCAAAAGGAGAACTTATGAACTACCATAACGTTCTGATATTCTTTATCAGTATCTGTGTGCTGCTGCCAATAACGGCAACTGCCCAGACAAGTCTTTATATGAACAGCATGCAATATAAGCGTAATCCGTATGCCAGTAAATTTGAAGTGCTTCCCGAACGCGGGATGGAGTTGCGATATACGCGTGTTCAGCCGACACCCATAACGAACCTTGATTATTTTTGGCGAGGCAGCTTCGAAGGTAGCTATGAATACGCTTATTATTCATCTGTAGACGGAAGCATCCATTCTGGCAGTATCGGTTTCGCTTTTGGTGGTGGACTTTCATATCGGCTGTTGAGTCGATCACATTGGGGGTTAGACCCCTTCTTCAGTGTCTTTTATGCCAACCGATGGTATTTTGACAGAGATCAGCTTGATAACTGGAGAATTGAAACGGGATTTGTGATGGATATACCCGGAAAAATGGAACTACTCTGGATGTATACCGATAAAGCATTCCTACTGGGTCTCAATTATGAGCTATAACAGTTTATCAGCATATCAAAGCCATAACACCTCGCCACAGGCAGAGGCGTGTAAGAACAATATCTGCCAACTCAATGTAGGCTTACCATCCTGATGAATAATGTGGCTGCGTGTCTACATTAGTTGCGAACTGCGGAAAAGCGAAAGATCGTCCCCAAGTCCTGAACGATGAGATACTACAAACCGCAGTGTCGGTACCCGTCAAAACAACCATGTTGAGCGGTCACGTGTTCAGTGGCACGCTCGTTGAATATAATAAATACAACTTACTCCTGAATGTGAACAATCACCTTGTGCTGATCTACCGGCATGCAGTTCACCAGTTTGAAGTTGTAACCCCATGAAAAAGGTGTTTTTATGAAAACTTTAAATAGAAATTTAATTGTGTCGGCCTTGACGATGTTTGGTATTGCTTTTCTGATGTTAGCGGCAGCTCCCATCGCCACAGGTTCACCGACTGTGAATCCGACATTTGATTTTGAAATAGGCACACAGTTCGGGATGTCCCATCTTATGCCTGACAGTGAGGATTCTTCAACCGCAAGTATCACTTTCACTCGGTTGCCATCAGGCACATTTGTTGATATAGGTTCATCTCCAACTTCCTTGTGCGCGACGGTGTTTTTTGGCAAACATTTTGCGATGGGTTCAGAATTCGGTTTCGGCAGAATATCGGTGTCTGATGAATCTTGGGACGGTGAGGACACCGGAAGTATAACAACCCTCCATCTTGCGGGTCGCGCAACATACTTTCCGTTTCGTCATTTCGTATCTTCCCCTTACGTCTTCGGACGGATAACTCGCACTATATTTAGTGGTGAAGATATTTTATTTTTTGACGCTGACGACCTGTTTCTGGCAAGTTTAGGGGGCGGTTTCGGGTATCAGTGGCGTATCGGAGATGCTTTTGTGCTGCGGACAGAAGCACAGTATCAACGCGTGTTTGATGATGATACGATAGATGCGGATGGAAACGCGCATGAGTTTTCATTCATTATCGGCATCGGCACCCGGTTTGGAAATAATGATACCCCTTGACGTACTCCCACAACTAAAGTAGTGGGATTCTTTCAATCCCTATATTAGTTGTAAAATCGTGGAATCAACGACCTTTGCTACTCAGTAGTCTTACAAAGCCTACTCCAACAGTTGACGCCCCAACTGCACCCCACAAGGAGGTCTTGCGAACGATTTTGAC